>CAZDTC010000551.1:0-1811 GCA_964508125.1 uncultured Candidatus Kuenenia sp. | reverse complement strand
TCGCGATCAAAAGCGCGATCGTGACGAAAGGAAACAGCCGCCGATCCGCGTTGTCATCACCGACGGGAAAAACCATTGATTTGCAGTCCGCTCGAGAGCTAGGTGGGAATGCCCGCGGGGGCCTTTCGAGACGCCTCAGTCTGCCACAATAGCCGCCTTCAGGCAGCCCCGCTCGGGAATCGACCGAATTCTGGACAGTGCCCGAGCGGCTAGTTACTTTCAGGGGGTTTTATCCGCCGGCCGGTAAAAACGGCCAGCCAAGGACGCTCTCGTCTTTTCCCAAGGGCTTCACGTCATGTCTTTGTCCTTCAGCCGCGGTGGGGCTCGTCGCCGCAAGCCGCACTCCCGCCTCCATCTCGAGTCGCTCGAAGCACGGGCGTTGCTCTCGGCCAACCTAGGGACCATGCCGGAGTGGTCGGCCCGCGACATCGTCTGGAATGGCCGCACTCGCTCCGCCGTGGCCGACTCATGGATCGTTCGCACGACGCCCACCACCACCGCGGCAACGCTGGGGATCGGATCCCAGTGGCAGGCTTCGTCGATCGGCGAGGGCTTCTTTTCGCTCTCCGCGCCTGGTGCCTCGTCGGCAGACGTGCTGGGCTGGGCAGCCAAGACCCAGGGCGTTGCCTACGTGGAGCCCAATTTCGTGCTGCAAACCGCGGCGGTGCCAAACGACCCGTCGTACAGCCGCCTCTGGGGGCTCAACAACACCGGCCAGTCAGGCGGCCTTCGTGACGCCGACATCGATGCGCCGGAGGCATGGAACACCACCACAGGGTCCCGCAACGTCGTCATCGCCGTAATCGACACGGGTGTCGATTACAACCATCCCGATCTCAAGGCGAATATGTGGACAAACCCCGGCGAGACGCCGGGCGACGGCATCGACAATGACAAAAACGGTTTCGTCGACGACGTCTATGGCTACGACTTTGCGAACAATGACGCCAACCCGATGGACGACAACGGCCACGGGACTCATGTGGCAGGCACAATCGGCGCCGTTGGAAGCAACGGCGTTGGAGTTGCTGGCGTGAGCTGGAACGTCTCGTTGATGGCCCTAAAGTTTCTGCGCGCTGACAATTTTGGGGACTTGGCAAATGCGATCAAGTGCGTGAACTATGTAACAACCATGCGCAAGGCCGGCGTCAACGTCGTGGCCAGCAACAACAGTTGGGGTGGCGGAGCTTTCAATCAATCACTCAAGGACGCCATCGACGAGGGCGGGAAGGCTGGCATCCTCTTTGTGGCCGCCGCTGGCAACGAGTCGAACAACAATGACGAATCCCCCGTCTACCCGACCTCGTACAATGGCGAATCCATCATCAGCGTCGCCGCCACCGACCGCCGAAATCGACTAGGAGTTTTCCCCAGCGGGCGCTCTTCCAATTATGGAGCCACCTCGGTGGATATCGGCGCTCCCGGTGTGGATATCTATTCCACGTTGCCGAACGGCGGATACGGCAACATGAGCGGTACCTCGATGGCCGCACCGCAAGTCTCGGGCGCCATCGCCCTGCTCGCGGCTGCCAAGCCGGGACTGACTCCGGCCGAACTAAAGACCGCGATCCTTTCATCCGCCCAGCCGATTCCCGCGTTGGCCGGCAAGGTTGCCACCGGCGGCCTGCTCAACGTCTACGAAGCGCTTCGTTCGCTGGGCCCGCTGGCCGACATCGTCGACGTAGCGCCCGATCAACGCGAAGATCCAATCGATGAACTCGTGATTTCGTTCGACCGCCCCGTGAGCGGCGTCGACACCTCGGATTTCGTGCTGCGGTGGCAAGGCCAAGGGGAAACGTTCGAGTCGTCGC
>CAZDTC010000550.1:0-1812 GCA_964508125.1 uncultured Candidatus Kuenenia sp. | reverse complement strand
CGCCAAAGCCGCCGAAACCTTCGGCCGCACCGAGCAGGCCGATCTTGTCCGGGCGTCGATCGCGATCCAGAAAGAAGATTTTCACGCGGCGCTCGAGGCGCTCGAGCGCGTCCGGGAAAAAAGCCCCGGCGAGGTGCAGCTCCAGTTGATGCTCGCGCAGAGCTATCTGGCGCTGCGGCGCTTCAGCGACGCCGAGACAGCCGCCCGCGCCGTCCTCGCCGCCGACCCGCACAGTGCCCAGGCGTTTTTGGTGCTCGCCCGCGGCTTTCTCCACGCCGACCGGGCCGAAGAAGCCGCCGACGCGGCCGCCGAGTGCATCGGCCTCCAGTTCGGCAATCCGCAGGGGCATTTTCTGTTGGGGGCGGCGCTCGCGAGCCAGGGGCAGTTCGAAGCGGCGGTGCGGCCGCTCGAGAATTGCCTCCACCTCGCGCCCACGTTTCTCCGCGCCCAGCGGCTTCTGGCCCGCGTCTATCGCCGGCTGGGTCAGCCGGAGCGGGCGGCCCTCTGTGAGTCGCAGGCCTTCACGGCCCTCCACGACCTGCGCCAGGAGCAGGCGGCCGCGGAAGCAGCCGTGCGCGAGCAGGCCGGGGCGAGAGCCGCTGTCCGCGCCGAAGCGGATCGAATCCGGCAGGTGGAGATCGATCGCCGCGTGGCGGAATACGACGCGATCGAGCCAAAGGATTTTTTGATCGTGTCGGGGCTGCCCCGGTCGGGGACGTCGCTGATGATGCAGATGCTCCGGGCCGGCGGGATCGAGCCGCTCACCGACGCGAAGCGCGCCGCAGACGAAGACAACCCCGAAGGCTACTGGGAGTGGGACGACATCAAGAAGCTGCCCAAGAATCCGCGGCTCATCGAGCAGGCCGAGGGGAAGGCAGTCAAAGTCATCTCGGCACTTCTCCCCAATCTCCCGGGGAAGCACCGCTACACGGTCATCTACATGGTGCGGCCCACCGAGCAGGTGGTCGATTCGCAGTGGGCGATGCTCGCCCGGAAGGGCTCGCAGCCGAAGAGCGAAAAGAGGCACTTGATCGAGGTGCAGGAGCACCACAGCCGGCAGATCCGCGCGGTGCTCGAGAAGAGCGAGCGGGTGACGCTCCTCGAGGTGGTGTTCCCCGATCTCGTCGCCGATCCAGAGCCCGTGATCGCCAACCTTGCCGAGCTTCTCCCGGGGCGATTCACCCCAGGCCCGGCCGTCGCCGCGTGCGTGAAGCCACAGCTCTTCCGCAATCGCGGGTGAGACCGATCAATCGACTGGCGAAGACCGATACACGCCCGCCATCCATGCTGACCCCATTGGCTGGCGCCGGCGATCGTGCCGGGCGACGGCCGCGGGCCGCTGTGGCCGACCGTTCAGGAGTGCGCCCCTGCCCCGCGCCGATTCGTCCAGAAACATCCCGATTCGTCCAACGCGCGCGTGGGCGCGCGGATGGTCCCGCGCCGATTCGTCAAGAGATTTCCCGATTCGTCACTTTGTCGGCGTACGCCGTTGACGGCCCTGCTGCGATCGATATGTTTCGCACATCGGTTCTGAAATCACAGTTCTGGATCCGCTCCTGCAAGCACCCACCCGTCGCGCCGCACTCCGGCTGCTGACGGCAATCTGACCGGCCTTTCTCGCGGAGCGAGTTTCCTCCGCCTGTCTGCCGGTGGTGCTGTGGATTTTCCTCGGGGTGAGTTTCCCGTGGGAAAGCCTGCGCGGTGATTGCGTCTGGCGCCGGTGGTTCGTCGTGGCGGGTGCGTGCTCGCGCTCACCCCTCACTTCGCTACCCACTGGAGAACCTCCGATGAACGCTTTTCGCTTCGCGCGCT
>CAZDTC010000549.1:0-1812 GCA_964508125.1 uncultured Candidatus Kuenenia sp. | reverse complement strand
GAGCACGAGCAGCATCGTCGACACGTCGGCGACCTCGAAGATCGGCTTCGCGGCTTCGATCACCTCGCCCACCACGGCCTCCCTGCCCACAACGACCCCGTCGAACGGGGCGTAGAGCGGAAGCAGGTTCGACGTGAGGCGTTCGCCAGGGAGCCCGGCGACATACCCCTCCGGCAGGCCGAGGGTGCGGATCCGCGCGGCACGCTCATCATCGGCCAGCGGCTCGAACTGGGCGATCGAGATGTCGAAGCCGAGGTTCACGAGTGCTTGTTCCGCGTTCACGAGCTGGTTGCGGGCCTCGCGGAGGGCCGCCTTCGCCTCACGCAGCTGCCGGCCCATCACCGCGCTCTTCACTTCCTCGAGAATGGCGAGCTGCTCACGGCGCGACTCGAAGACGACGAGCGCATTGAGGAATTCGGCCTTCAGCCGGCCCACGTCCTGGCTGTCGATCACGAGCAGCACATCGCCCCGCTGCACATGGTCGCCGAGATGCTTCTCGACACGCCAGATACTGCCGGGCACGCGGGTGGAGAGCTGAGCGATGCGGCGCTCGTCGTAGGCCACCACGCCGTTGACCACCAGTTCGCTCACCATGGGCCGCGTCTCGACCGGCGCGACCTCGATGCCGGTGCGGTCGAGCGCCTCCTGCGACTTGAAGCGAACGGAGTCGGCTGTCGCAGGCTCTGCCGCCGAGCCATCGGCAGCGTGCGACTCGACAGTTCCAGCGGGCGCATGCGGGGCGTCGTGATGCGGCTCGCCATGCCCGCCGAGCCCGAACGACCAATGGGTCGCGTGGCCGAACCACCCGATCGCCACGAGCGCGGCCGTGGTGACGATGGAAAGGAGCCAACTCCCCGCGGCTGCCATCAGGGCAGACCACGAAAAGCGGGACCGAGACGAGGATTTTGCACGCTGCTGCATCGACGAACTCCTCTGCAGGTATGCCGCCGCCAGCGGCACGACCGGTGGAATTTGTCGCCAACGTCCAGATTCGTCAGCGGGGTCGGGAAGCCTTGCGGCTCTCCGAACCAGTATGCACGGCCCCGGAAACCTGTCCAGTCTGAAAGCCGCTCACGCCCCAGATTTTTCGGCAAAAACGCCGGGGAGGACCGTGGGCCGGCTCAGATTTTGTAGCGATCGCGACCCACGTCGGGCTGCACGCCCTCCGGTGTCTCGTCGCTCGCGATGTCGAACCACTCCGGCTTGAACGTGATCCGGGCCTGGGTTTCGGGATTCGCCAGGGCGATGTTGCTCACCAGCGCGATCACGGCGTCGGCGATCGCCACCTCCGGTTTGCAGCGGGGTTGGTTTTCCGGGGCCGGGTTGCGGATGCACCAGGCCCAGTGCTCCATCTCCTCGGTGTAGCCGCGAGAGGGCGGGGCGCCCTCGCTGCCCGGCTTGCCGGCCACGGCTCCGCCGCCACCGCCGCTCTCGGTCGTGTCGAGCGTGGGGGTGCCGTCCTTCGCCTTGGCCACGGTCACGCGGGTGTCCTTGGCCGCGTCCTTGTAAAGCATCACGTCCTGCTCGCGCTCGAGGACGAGCGTGCCCGTCGTGCCCATCACCACCTCGCCGTAGCCGCCGAAGCCGTTGCCGTTGATCGACGAGTAGGTGACCACGACCTTCTTGTTGGGGTCGGCCACGCCCCCCTTGTCGTCGTGGTAGCCCGGGGCGGGATACTCGTACATGCAGTAGACGTGGTCGTCGATCTCGCGATCGGCAGGGAACACGCTGCGGTTGCCGACGGCGGTGACCGTGAGCGGCTTCACCTTCTTTCCGGGCCCGTGCATGGGTCTGTGACACCATTAAATTTGT
>CAZDTC010000548.1:0-1814 GCA_964508125.1 uncultured Candidatus Kuenenia sp. | reverse complement strand
CCGCGCGATCGTCCCGCCCACTGGCTCATCGAGCCACTGACCCCCGACCATGTCCGCAGCGACTTCGCCTGCGGCCACGAATCGCTCGACGCCTTCCTCAAGCAGTTCGCCGGTCAGAACCAGAAGACCGGCGTCAGCCGCACCTTCGTCGCCCTCCGCCCCGGCGAGAACATCGTCCGAGGCTACTACGCGCTCGCCGCCGGATCGGTGCAGTTCCAGCACCTCACCGAAGACCAGCGCAAACGCCTGCCCAAGTACCCCGTGCCCGTCGCCCACCTCGGTCGCCTCGCGGTCGACACGAGCGTGCAGGGCCAGGGCCTCGGCGCCCACCTGCGGATCGACGCCCTCGCCCGCATCAGCCGCACCGAGCGCGAACTGGGCATCCACGCCGTCGAGGTGGTCGCCATCGACGACGCGGCCCGGCGCTTCTACCTCAAGTACGGCTTCACCCCGCTCGCGGACGACCCGCACCACCTGTTCATCTCCATGAAGGCCGTCCGCAAGCTCGGCCTCGCGTGATCACGACTTGCCTCACCCGCTATCCTCGCGAGCATGGCCGCGAAGATCTACCTGCACCAAAGGCCCATAGAAAGCGTCTTTGAGCTCCTTGGCAGCAAGGAAAACGATCTGACATACAGCCTCGGCTGGGCCCTCGCAAAATGCCCGTCGCTGCTCACCGCGCTCCTCCTTGAGGTCTGCGGCAGCAAGCCGCCCGCGTCGATGGAAGTCCGACTGCAGCAACGGGAAGCCCAGGGGGGCATCACCGATATCGAACTGATCGGCGAACGCCTGCACGTCATCATCGAGGCCAAACACGGGTGGACCCTGCCGACCACCAAGCAACTCCATCTCTACAGCAAGCGACTCCTGCAGTCCTCTCGTCCCCATGGTGTGTTGGTCACCATGTCCGAGTGCAGCCGCGAGTTTGCTGATCCCCGGCTGCCAAGGCTGGTTGACGGCTATCCAGTCAAGCACGTGAGCTGGCAAGCCGTCCAGCAGATGGCGGCGAGACGAGTTGGTTCGCACGCTGAAAAGCGACTGCTGGCGGAACTCGCCGGCTATTTGGAGCGAGTGGTCAAGATGCAGGATCAAGACTCAAACCGCGTGTACGTCGTCTCTCTCAACGCAGGCCGCCCGACATGGTCATCCCTGAGCTGGATTGAGATGGTCACCAAGTGCCGCCACTACTTCCACATCTTCGGCCGCTCAGGCTGGCCGAACAGCCCGCCCAACTACCTCGCCTTCCGCTACCACGGCCGTCTTCAGAGCATCCATCACGTGGAGCGGTACGAGGTCATCACCAACATCACCAAGTACATGCCTGAGCTCAAGCCCGGCCCATGGGAGCCTCACATGCTCTACTGGCTTGGTGATCCGATTGTTCCGAGCAAACAGGTGCAAACCGGCCGCCTGTTCCGAAACGCCCGAGTCTGGGCCGCACTCGATCTCCTCCTCACCTGCGACACCATCTCCGACGCCCGAGACAGGACCAAGCAGCGCGAGGGCAACGCCGTTGCCGACAATGTCAAAACGTCCCGGTAGTCACACCGCCGCCCCCGCACACACCTCACCCACCGCCCGCACCGCCGCCCGAACCTCCTCCACCGTCGTAAACGGCCCCACGCTCAACCGCATCGCCCCGCCCGCACCCGTCCCCATCGCCCCGTGCGCCGCCGGCGCACAGTGCAGCCCCGCACGCCCCAGCCCCCCGTGCTCCCGCTCCCGCCTCGCCGCCAGTTCCGCCGCCGGCACCGCCTCGTGCACAAAGCTGAACACCCCCACACGCTGCCCCATCTCCGCCGGCCCCAGCAGCC
>CAZDTC010000547.1:0-1818 GCA_964508125.1 uncultured Candidatus Kuenenia sp. | reverse complement strand
CCGACCAGATCCTCGACAACAAGGTGGCAAGCGGGTTCAACCGCTGCAACATCACGACGAACGAAGGCGGAGTGATCGCCGAGGAGTACGCCGTGCTCTACACCCGCGACCGCACGGAGACGACATCGGCCGTGTGGCTCGGCCTCACCACCGGCTGCGCCGTGTGCCACAACCACAAGTTCGATCCACTCTCGCAGAAGGAGTTCTACGAGCTCTCGGCCTTCTTCAATAACACCACGCAAAATGTGATGGACGGCAACGTCCACAACACGCCGCCGATCCTGCCGGTGCCGAAGCCCGAAGACCGCCCGCGGTTCGCAGAGCTCGAGCAGGCGATCTCGCAGGGCAAGGCGGCCGTGGAGGCCCGGCGCACCGACGCCAAGCCGGTGTTCGACGACTGGATCCAGAAGGCCGACATGAGCGTCGTCGCGAAGATCCTTCCCCAGGACACGCCGCTCGTCGACCTGCCGCTCGCCGAAGGGCAGGGCACCACGACCCGCGTCAAGCTCGTCGGCAAGGAGAGCGACCTGCCGCTCACGGCCGCAACGACCTGGCAGCCCGGCCCCAACGGTGCGGCAGCCGTCGTCCTGGCCGGCAAAGCGACCGAGATTCCGACTGCGGGCGACTTCGAGCACGATCAGGCGTTCAGCGTTTCGTTCTGGATCCGCCCGCCGGCCAACGACACCGCCTACTCCGTGGTGGCGCGGATGGACGACGCCCAGGCCTACCGCGGCTGGGACGTGTGGGTGCAGGGCCGCCGCGTCGGCATGCACATGATCCACACCTGGCCCGAAGACGCCTTCAAGTTGGTCGCGAAGGAGCAGCTCAAGCCCGATACCTGGACGCTCGTGACGCTGGCCTACGACGGTTCCGGGAAGGCCGAGGGCGTGAGCATCTACTACGACGGAAAGCTGCAGGCCAACCCGAACGTCGAGAGCAACAAGTTCAAGAAGCAAAACACGATCCGCACGGCGGTGCCGTTCACGGTCGGGAGCCGCACGCCCGGCTCACCAGCCCATGCCGTCGGCCTCTCGGGCCTCGCGATCTGGGGCCGGGCGCTGTCGGCAGGCGAGGTGGAGGGCATCGCGAAGGCCCAGGCGATCACCGATCTCGTGAAGCTGCCCGCGGCCGAGCGGCTGCAGGCGGCCGCGGCGATCTACGAATGGTGGCTGGCCACGCTCGACGAGCCCTTCAAGCAGGCCACGGCGACGCTGGCCGCGCTCGAGGCCGAGCACGCCACCATCCGCAAGCGGGGCACGATCGCGCATGTGATGCAGGAAAAGCCCGAGATGCCGAAGGCCTTCGTCCTCGACCGCGGTGAATACGACAAGCGGAAAGACGAGGTTCAGCCCGACACGCCCGACATCCTGCCGCCGTTCCCCGAAGGCCTGCAAAAGAACCGGCTCGGCCTCGCACAGTGGCTCTTGCTGCAGGACCACCCGCTCACCACCCGCGTGACGGTGAACCGCTTCTGGCAGGAGGTGTTCGGCACGGGGCTCGTGCGCACCAGCGGCGACTTCGGGATCACCGGCGAACTTCCGAGCCATCCCGAACTGCTCGATTGGCTGGCCGTGGAGTTTCGCGAGAGCGGCTGGGACGTGAAGAAACTATTCAGGCTCATGGTCACGAGCGCTGCCTATCGGCAGAGCGCGGCGACCACGCCCGACAAGCTCACGAAAGACAACGCCAATCGGCTGCTTTCGCGCGGCGCTCGCTTCCGCATGGACGCTGAAATGGTTCGCGACTACGCCCTGGCTGCCAGCGGCCTGCTCGTGAAACAGATCGGCGGCCAGAGCGTGAGGCCCTACCAGCCCGAGG
>CAZDTC010000546.1:0-1819 GCA_964508125.1 uncultured Candidatus Kuenenia sp. | reverse complement strand
CCGTCGATGACGTCCACCGCCACGATCGCGCCGCCCTGGATGATCGTCTTGAGCCGAGCCGCCCGGGTGGGTGAGCCACCACCGGCGATGACGATGGGAGGCGGTGCCCAGTACGAACCACCCCCGTCCAGCACGTCGACCCGCTCGATGAAGTAGCCGCTTCCCGTGGGTGTGACCGTGGGAGCCACGGTGGGTGCCGCGAGTCCGATCGGCTGCGCGGGAGTCGCGTCCCGTGTGATGACCAGCGGCGAGACGCCATTTCCCAGGAAGCAGTAGATGCGACCGTAGCGATCCTCACAGAAGGTGGGGCTCGCCGTAGCGGTGGTCGAGAGCGTGGCGACGGTACTGATCGTCCACTGGTTCTCATTGCCGCCGGGAGCCGGCGTGAGGTACTTGATCGTCGTGGTGGTCGCGTTGGGCTTGAAGCACACGATGAGCGCGTCGGACACGGCACCGCCGTTGCTCACGCGGTACATCCCGATGACTTCGTCGTAGTCCTTCGCCGAGTAGACGGCCTGCATCCCGGGGCGAGGGACGAGTTCCCCGGGCCGCTGGATCTGGAGGTTGTTCTGCCGCACCATCGCCCCGGGGGGCAGTGCATACGGGCTTGCGCTCGTCGCCAGTCCCAGCCATCTCTCAATGCGCATGGTTCATCCCTGATCGGGGAGTTGGGCCGACTTCCAGCCCATCGAGCGGGCAGTCGGATAGGCGATCGTCTGCGGCCGGCCGGAGAGCGGCGACACGACGTCGTTCTCCATCGCCAGCCGCAGGTCACGGTTGAACAACTGCACGACTTCGACGGCGGGCTTCCCGGCCAGGCGGGCGAACCACATCTCGCTTGCCGAGAGGATCGCCGTGTACATCTGCGGCGAGCACTCGAGCAGGTCCGAGATCGCGTACTTCACCGCGGTCGCCGCCGCGGGGAGTGCCGAGTCGATGGTGAGCGAGGTGTCGTTGACCCTCGAAACGATCCGCCGCTCGTAGACGAACGGGTTCAAGGCTCCGATCGAATCGGCGTTCGTCGTGGCCGTACCGAACCGGATCACCGTGTCGTCGAGAAGCGGCGGCAGCGTGGTCCCTGAGAAGGTCGCAGTGGTCGAGTTGGACGCGACGGTGACGGTGCCCGTTCGGCAGGATGGTTCGTAGCCCATGAGCCGGATGGGCTCGGGAATGTAGCGGTAGGTGTAGGACACCACCGTGCCATCGGTGGGCACGCCGACGAACCGGACCTGGTAGCGGTCCGGGTTCACGTCGCTCCGCATGATGGTGTAGTAGTACGGCTCCCCGGCGCCCCGGGTGTTGATCTCTAGCCGCTGCCATTCCTTGGGCGAAACGTAGCAGTGCAGGGTGCCGACGGTTTCAGTGACCAGCGCGTCGATGTCCTTCACGTTGGCGGGCAGGTCGTAGAAGGTCTGCACAAGCACCGTCGCGGTATTCGTGGCGACGAGCGAGGTCGCTGCCGGGTAGTCCACGGTCACGCTCGTTCCTTGGACGGCGACGGCGCGCACGGTCTTCGCGAAATAACCCGGCGTGATCGCGAGGATCCGGCCAGGGACGATGCCGGTGGAGTCGGCGACGGTGATGACTTGGGAACCGGCCGTGATCGCGGTGGCGGTGGTTGCCACACGGAGCGTCGTAAACGCCGCAGTCTTTGTGTGCCAAAGCCACTGCCGCGACTGGAATACCTCGCGCACGCCGTGGACAACGGCCTGGCGGACGGCACGGTGCTCACCGTCCTGGGCGCCGCCGCCGGTGGCGGTGAGCAGGTGGTCGACGACGTCTTGTGCGGTGAACATCACTTACGCTTCCACTTGGGGGC
>CAZDTC010000545.1:0-1824 GCA_964508125.1 uncultured Candidatus Kuenenia sp. | reverse complement strand
CCCGTGCCAGCGTCCTCGGGGCCGGTGAGGACGAAGCCACGGCGGGCGATCTCGTTGGAATCCTCGCCGGTCTTGCGGGCCACGGCGTCGAACAGGTCGCGGTCGGACATGACAGGGGATCTCCTGGGATGTGGGAAATGAGAACGGACTGGGACTCGGACAGGGGAACACCGGCCGCCAACGCAGCGTGCCGGAAAGAGGAAAACACGCCCGTCAGCCAGAGGGGCCGGCGGGGGGAGCGAGGGCTGGCCGAGAGAGCGATCAGAGCCGGAGGAATGCGACGGGCAGCAGCGCGGAGAACGATTCGTGCCGGCCTATGCGGTATCCTGAGTGCGGGTCATCGTCACTGTGCCCCGTCCTTCGTGACTGATCGAATCGCCGAGCCATGCGTCCGCGAATCTACGTCGATACGTCGGTGTTTGGCGGCTGCGAGGACGTCGAGTTCATCGGGCATTCGCGTCGTCTGGTCGCCGCCATGGTCGCAGGGGACTATTTGATGGTGATCTCCGAGGTGACGCTGCTGGAACTGGAGAAGGCCCCGGCAGCCGTTCGGGCACATCTGGAGCGCGTCCCAGAGTCGCTCGTGGAGGTGCTGGCGCTGGATGCCGAGGCTGAGGCGCTGGCCGCCGAATACATTCACGATGGGGCCGTGGGAAAGAATGAGCGGGCCGACGCGCTTCACATCGCACTGGCTACGGCCGCCCGGGTCGATGTCCTCGTCAGTTGGAACTTCAAACACATCGTGAACCTGCGTCGGATTCACGCCTTCAACGCGGTAAACTTGAAGCAGGGCTATCCGGTCCTTGAAATCCGGAACCCTCGGGAGGTGGTCGGCGATGAGTGAGAAGCACACGCATCAGGAAACCGCGGTCGAGCAGATGCGCCGCGTTCGTGACCAACTCAACCGGGAGATAGAGGCGACGTCAGGCAAGGCGCTGCTCGACCAGATCAGCGGGCATCGGTACAGCAGTCCGTTCCTGCAGCGTTTGGCGTCGAAGGCCGCAGGAAAGACCGAAGAGTCAGGCACGACGTCCGGCAGTCGTTGATCGCAGAAGTTACGCCATTCTCGTCGCCAACCACCCCCTCTCCGCCACCAGCGCCTCCCCCCGGCTTCCAAACGGCCCCAGCACCGGCCCTCCAACAGGCCCCATGTCGGCCCACCAGTTGCCGTCCGCATCCGGCTCCACGTGGCTCGCCCGGGTGATCTGCAGTTTCCCGAGTGCCCGCAGGTCCAGGGCCTCGTCGTAGATGCACCTCACGCCTCCATCCACGGCGACGACCAGCTCCATCTCGGTCGGCTCGGTCATGCCGCACCTCCCGAGCCAGCGCCAGCGCGACGAAGGATGTTCCTGCGGGGTCGATCGACGAGGAGATCCCCGACGGCCTGCTCGATCCGCGTGAAGTCGTTGGCCACCATCGCGCGGAGCCTGACCGAGTCCCGGAGCTGCTGGGGCTCGATGCCGGTGATGACCTGCCGGGCTTGATCGACCAGGGCGTCCAGCTCGGGGTTGCTGCGGACGTTCAGCCGCCGGAACCGCTCGAAGAACTCCGTGAAGTTCGTGATGGCGGTGTCCCGGAACACCTTCGGTTGGCCGTCCTGGAGGCCCGTGAGCCGTTCGGCCAGGTGCGCGACGAGCTTCTGGAGTTCCGTGGCGAACGCCTGCTCGGCCAGCTCGACGGCGCTCTCAAAGCGTTCACGGACTCGGGCCTGCTCTGCCTCGAAGACGCCGGGGTTGAGGGCGATGAGGTAGTGGGGCGGCTCGATCGGCGGGTAGGAGACTTCCAGGTCGAACATCCCGTCGAGCGTGGTGGGGTAGTCGGCCG
>CAZDTC010000544.1:0-1825 GCA_964508125.1 uncultured Candidatus Kuenenia sp. | reverse complement strand
CCAACAGGAACGGCTCTGCGTGGCGCTGGCTTCCGGGTGTTGGCGCTCTGCGCGCACGAGAACCAGCCCGACGCCGCAGACTTCCCCGGCGTCGCCGTGTTGCACTGCCCGATGGACGACAACCCGTTCGTCGGGCTTTCCAAGGGCGACGCGGAGACGGCCGTCGTGGCCGCGAAAGCGCTGCAACGAGGCGTTCACAGCGGGCGGCCGACGCTGGTGACGTGTCAAGCCGGCATCGACCGTTCGGCGCTGGTCGCAGGCATGGTGATGTGGCTTCTGACCGGCTGGTCTGGCGACAGGATCGTGGCAACGCTGCGCGACAGGCGTCCCGGGGCGCTGTCGCTCAACCTCGGCATGCGCAAGGCGGTCCAGTCGCTTCCAGCTAGACCGCGTCGGTGACGGACTGAGCGAGGGCTGGTAACGTGGCGGGACGATGGTCGACGTCACGCTGTGGACTGGTCCCGTAGGCAACGCACAAGTCGCGTCCTGCTTTGTGCCGGGCTCGTTGTTCCCGCCGACGTTCTCGTGCCAGAACCCGGAACCGCCGGCGCACCTGCAGCCCGCTGGTGGCCACATCTACAACTGCCAGACGCGCGCGGAGCAGGTGCGACAGGGCGATCGGTTTCTGCCCGGGATGCTGCGCGCCGTTGGCGTGAACCCCGCCGATGTTCAGAACGTGTACCTCGCGAGCTTCTCGGCTGGTCACAACGTCGTGAAGGACCGCGTGTTCCTCTCGGCCGCCGACCGAGCGATGGTCAAGACGTTTTACTCCTGCGACAGCACGTACACGGGCTGGATCGGTGATGACCCGCGTCTAGGCCCCGCGCCCAAGCGGGGCTACGTCGAGTTCATGCTGGACTGCTTGCGCGAGAACAAGCTGTTTCTCGCGAGCGCAGGCAAGTCGACGCCGATGGGCGCCGACGGTAAGCCGCTGCCGTCCTCGGGTCAGACGATGTGGGGGCTTGCAGGCGAGGTCGAGCGCATCACCGGCAAGACGTTCGTTGACTACGATCTCGGCGTCGGCATAGCGCCGCACGTAGCGAAGCGCCTCGACGGAGAGAACGGCGGAGCGATCATCCTCGCGGACTTCCCGACGGTCGCCCATCAGGACCAGCCGCGTCTTGTGGCCCCCGTCTTGTGGCGCAGCGTGTTGCTCAAGTGGCTGAACGTCGACCCGTGCGGTTCGCCGGCCATGATGGGGCTCGGAGCGGGCGAAAGCTGCCCGGTCTACCGGTCCCAAGGCGCAGAGCCGTGGATGCTCGACGACGTAGCGAACCCAGAGTTCGTCGTAGACGAGCCGGAACAGGGCTCGGAGCGGCGCGGATGGCGACCGGAGGACTACGCGCTGTTCGGCGTAGGCGCGCTCGCCGGCTGGGCAGCGTGGAACGGTTTCTCGCCGCTGCTCAGCCGGCGTCGTCGCGGGGCCTGATTAGAGGCTCTTGTACCAGTCGTAGGCGGCGTTCATCACGAGCGTGCCGGGAAGCACGCCGGGGATCAGCGCGCCGCCGACCATCGCCGCCTTCTGCCACCACGGCGTGTCGGAGCGGAACCAGTCGTAGGCCGCGTTGATCACGAGCGTTCCGGGCAGAACGCCCGGGATGAGGGCGCCGGCCGCGATGGCGGCCTTCATCCACTCAGGCATCGCCTGCGACGGCGGCTCGGGGATGCTCTGCGTCGAGGTTCCGCTGGCCGCCGGAATGGCCGGCTGCGGCTGGTAGATGATCTGCCCCGTTCCGGGCGCGTACGCTCCGGGCTCCTTCTTCGAGCCGGACAGCAGGTACCAGACCGCGACGCCACCGACCGCAGCGAGGCCAAGGTACACAAG
>CAZDTC010000543.1:0-1826 GCA_964508125.1 uncultured Candidatus Kuenenia sp. | reverse complement strand
GAACCGCAGCCGACCCGGGCGCTCCGCCATCACGTCGCGGATCACCTCGATCATCTGCGTGAGGCCCTCGAGCGCGAAGTATTCGCACTGGATCGGCATCAACACTTCCGTGCTGCCGGCGAGCGCCGTGCGCGTGAGTTCCCCCACGCTTGGCGGGCAGTCGATGAGGCAGTAGTCCCAGGCGGAGAGGCCGCCGGCCAGATGGCTGGCGAGCACCGTCGATCCGCTCTGGGCTTCGGCGGCGATTCGCTCCACGTCGCGCACGCTCCGGCTCCCGGGCAGCACGAACAGGTTTGGCAGGGCCGTGGCCGCGATCGACTCCGCAAGCGGGATCTCCGATACGAGCGGATGCCGGGCGGCGGGTTCCACACCGAAGCCGGTGGTGGTGTTGCACTGCGGATCGAGATCGACGAGCAGCGTCTGCAGGCCGGCCTTCGCCATGCCGGCGGCGAGGTTCGAAGCCGTGGTCGTCTTGCCGACGCCTCCTTTTTGGTTGGCCACGCACAGAATCCTTCCCACGCGCAGAATCCTTTCCGCCGTTCACTCGTGCACGATGAGTGCTTTCGGAGTATCGGCAACAACCGGACCGACATGAGGCCGGTTTAACGGGAAACTCCCCGGTTTGCGCAAGGCGCCCAGATTGCGCCGTTGCACGTGGAACCCGTGGGGCAAGCGTCTCGCTTGCCTGGAGTTGAGGCCACATGGGCAACCGGGACGGTTGCCCCACTTCACTCCAGCGGGTTGAAGACGAGGCCGCTGGCGAGCTTGGGATAGAAATAGGTGCTCTTCGCGGGCATCCGCTCGCCCGTCTGGCTCACCTGGCGGATGTCGTCCACGGTGGCCGGCATCACCAGGGCTGCGAATGGATACTTGCCCGTGCCGAGGCCCTCGACCACCTCACGCACGAGGTGCACGTAGCCCGGCGTCGGAATCTCCTTCGCGCCGAGCAGGTCGCCGATCAGGAGCCGGTGCAGGATCGACACGCCCAGGTTTCGCCAGGCCGGGCTGTGTTCGGCGGCCACCTGGTCCATGCGGGCCCGGCCGGCGGGCGTGATCCGGGCGAGCGTCCAGGTCTCATCGCCGGCCGTGTAGAGCCCGAGCGTGCCCTGTTCGTGCTCCGTCTCGATCTCCGCCCACACGGCCTCGGCCGTCGCCGGACCGTGGCCGGCCGGCTTGGTCACGAAGCAGTCGCGTAGCTTCGCCTTGAGCTCCTCCACGGTGGCCACCGCCGGCCGCACGAACAGCCGGTGGGTGGGGAGCACCACGAGCCCGGGGTCGCTCATGCCCACGAGCATCATGAGCACGAAGTTGGCGGGGTGGTCGGCCGGCAGCGGCGCCCCCCCGTGCGCGGCGGAATAGGCCGCGGCAACCTCGTCGCGATAGTTGCAGGCGGTCTCGTAGCGGTGGTGCCCATCGGCGATGAACACGGGCCTCGGTCCCATGAGACCGGCCACCTTCGTGGCCACGGCCTCGTCAGTCACCGGCCACATCCAGCTCTTCACGCCCAGATGGTCGGTGGCCTCGAGCGGCGGTTGGCCAGCCACCGTCTGGTCGAGCAGGGCCTGAACCTCGCCCGCCGGGTCGGGATAGAGCCCAAACACCTGGCTCAAATTCGCCCGGCAAGCTCGGGTGAGCAGGAGCCGGTCCTGTTTGGGCCCGCTCATCGTCTCCTCGTGCGGGTGAATGTTGCCCGTGCCGAACCGCTCCAGGCGCACGCGGGCCATCACACCCCGCCGCACGTGCTTTTGCCCCTCGACCTCGAACTCCTGGTGGTACACATACAAGGCCGCCGCCGGCTCCTGCATCACCACGCCCTCCTCGCGCCA
>CAZDTC010000542.1:0-1848 GCA_964508125.1 uncultured Candidatus Kuenenia sp. | reverse complement strand
CGCGCAACCAACAGGGCATGACAGGCTGAAGCCTGTCCTACGTGCAGCGTCTCAGCGGGCGAGGCCCGTCGGGATCGCGGCCGTGCGCTGTTCGGGGCGGGCCTGGAGGCGCAGGGCGTCGATCGTGGCCACGAGTTCGCGCATCTTGACGTCGTCGACGCGGCCGGAGAGCACGGCGTGCACTTCGCCGCGCGGGTTGACGAGCACGACGTTGGGGGTGCCCGGCACGATGCCGTAGGCATGCTCGAGGCGGCCTTCGAAGTCGAGCCATACAGGCACGAAAGGCGAGTCCTTGCGGAGCTGCGCGCGGGCCACCGGCTGAAGCGCCTTGGGAATCTCGGGCAGGCTCGCGACGGCGATCACGTGCACGTCGGGCAGCCGCAGGCCCGCCGGCCAACCCGCGAGGCCGATCACGGGCTGGCGGCACCATTCGGTCGCCGGGGCGGTGGCGGCGGTGGGGTGGAAGTGGAGGTGGAGCCGGCGGCCGAGCTCCTGGGCGGCCTCGCCCCCCTTCCGCTCCGCGTACACGAGCACGACGACGTCACCGCGCAGCATGCCGGTTTCGTGGCGGTGCTTGAACTGATCCTCCATCGCGATGTTCACGACCCGCTGCGGAGGCTCTCCAGCGGCCGATGAGGCGAGGAGCGAGACGAGGGTGACCGCTGTGGCGAGGCTGCGCATGGCGGCTCCGAGGCACGATGGGGAGACAGGGGAGTACCGCGCTGCCACCGCCCGGCACAAGGGCGTTTTTGCCGTGGGATCTCCGCCGGTGTGCACCGGGCGGCTACGTTTCGGCCGTCGCGCCGCCGGGGCGGAGCAGCGACAGGATCGCCGGCAGAAGAACGAGCGAGGTCACCGTGCACGTGGTGACGCCGAGCGTGAGCACACGGCCGAGGCTCTCGAGGCCGCGGTGGCTCGCCACCATCAGTGCGCCGAAGCCGAGGATCGTCGTCAGGGCGTCGACGAGCACGGAGTTGGCCGTCGAGGGGCTGATCGCATAGGGGCCTGGCCGCTCGAGATAGTCGTGGACGATGTGCACGCCGTAGTCGACCGCGATGCCGAGGATCAGCGGGATGCCGATCAGGTTGGCGGGGTTGAGATCGATGCCCACGAGCCCCATCAGGCCGAGCGTCTGCGCCATGCCGACGGCCAGCGGCAGCGCCGCGAGGAACGAGTGCGCGAGGCTGCGGAAGTCGAGCCACAACACGGCGAGGATCACGACGAGCGCGTAGAGGGCCGCCTGCTCGTAGCTTCGCTTCATCTCGAGCGAGGCCTCGTAGGCCTGAAGAGGATTGCCGGTGGCCCGCGGATCGATGCTGCGGACGTCCTTCACGAATGTCTCGAGGGCCGCGAAGTCCCAGATGTCGCCGCGGCCGTAAATCTTGAGCAGATGCTTGCCGCTCTGGCCGACGAACCGCTCGACGAGGCTCGGGGGCAGGTCTCCGAGTGAAGGGGGTTCGGGGTCGGCGACGCCGGCCAAGGCGTGGAGGCGGCTCAACAGTTCGCCCGCCGACCGCTGCTGGAACGTGGCGATCGCCCGGGAGCAGTCCTCCGGTCCGAGCCGGCGCAACGCGTCGCGGGCCCGCTCGAGATGCCAGGCGGTGCGCAGGGCGCCGGGCCGCTTCGAGGCCTCCGTCTGCGCCCAGGCGAGCGTCTCGCCCACCTGGTCGAGCCGGTCGATTGGAATCTCGGGCGGCCGCTCCGGCAGGGTGGCGAGCCGCGACTGGATCCGGTTGATGAGCGGCTGCTTCAAGTCTTCATCGACCGGCAGGAGCGACGCGATCTCATCGACCCGCTCCACGCTCGGCAGCGCCTGCAGCCGTTCCTTGCGGGCCAGGAGTTCCTCGC
>CAZDTC010000541.1:0-1855 GCA_964508125.1 uncultured Candidatus Kuenenia sp. | reverse complement strand
CGCCACTGGAGGTCGACGGCGAGATGCACGGCGACGCCGCGCTGTCGGAAGAGATCCGCAACAAGGTTTTCCCCGACGCGGTGCTGAAGGGCGAAGCCAACCTGCTCATCATGCCCAACCTCGACGCCGCCAACATCGCCTTCAACCTGCTCAAGACCGCGGCCGACGGGCTGCATGTCGGGCCGATGCTGCTCGGCACGGCGCTGCCCGCGCACGTGCTGACGCCGTCGGTCACCGCCCGCGGCATCCTCAACATGACGGCGCTGTCGGTGGTCGAGGCGCAGCGCCTGGCCGATGCCCAGCGGCTGGCCGACGAGCGCGACGCGGGGGCACGCGGATGAGCGCCGGCCCCGAGACGCTCGATGAGGTGCCGCCGGAACTGGTCCGGCGCATCGAGGAGGCGCTCGACGGGGGCCGGAACGAGGAAGTCAGGGCGCTGCTGGGTGGGCTGAGCGCATCCGGCCAAGCCGATGTGCTGGAGCAGATCGCCGAGCCGCACCGCGATGCGCTGGTGGCGCTCACCAAGAGCGATCTCGACCCCGAGACCCTGGCCGAACTCGACGAGGACGTCCGCGACGACGTGCTCGAGCAGCTCGACAGCAAGGAAATCGCCGCCGCCGCGCGCGAGCTTGAATCCGACGACGCCGCCTCGCTGCTCGAAGACCTGCCGGAGGATGAACGGCAGGAGGTGCTGGCCGAGCTGCCGGCCGCCGAACGCGCCGACATCGAACAGGCACTGGCCTACCCCGAGGATACCGCCGGCCGCCTGATGCAGACGGCGCTGGTCAAGGTGCCGGACTATTGGACGGTCGGCCAGGTGATCGACTATTGCCGCGAAGCGAGCGACCTGCCGGACGACGTCTACGACCTGTTCGTGGTCGATCGCCTGGGCCGCCTGCGCGGCTCGGTGAAGCTCGGCCGCATGCTGCGCACCAAGCGACCGGTGCCGATCGTCGACCTGGTCGATCCCGAGATTCCCGCCGTGCCGGCCGACACGCCCCAGGAGGAAGTGGCCCACCTGTTCCGCGACCAGGATCTCGTGTCCTGTCCCGTGATCGACGGCGAGCGCCGGCTGCTCGGCGTGATCATGGTCGACGACGTGGTCGACGTGATCGACGAGGAGGCCGAGGAGGACATCCTCAAGATGGGTGGCGTCGGCGTCGACGACGTGCACGCCAACACGCTCGAGACGACGCAGCGCCGCGCCTGGTGGCTGGGGCTAAACCTGCTGACCGCCATCGTGGCCTCCCTGGTGATCGGCCAGTTCGAGGGCGCCATCGAGAAGATCGTGGTGCTGGCCGTGCTGATGCCGATCGTCGCCTCGATGGGCGGCAATGCCGGCACTCAGACCGTGACGGTCGCGGTCCGCGCGCTCGCCATGGGCGAGTTGACCGCCGCCAATGCCCTGCGCTTCATCGCCAAGGAATTCGCCGTCGGCGGCCTCAACGGTCTGATCTTCGCCATGCTCATGGGGGCAGGCGTGGTGCTGTGGTACGGCGACTGGCGGCTGGGCGCGGTGATCGCCGCCGCGATGGTCTGCAACCTGATGGCCGCCGCGCTCGCCGGCACTCTCATCCCGCTCACGCTTCAGAAGATCGGTGTCGATCCCGCCGTTTCCTCGACGGTGTTCCTGACCACGGTCACCGACGTGGTTGGCTTCCTCGCCTTCCTCGGACTGGCGACGATCTTCCTGCTCTAGTGTGGAGCCTCCTCCCCATTCAAATGGGGAGGTGCCCGCGTCTGACGCGGGCGGAGGGGTCATAGGCCGCTCGCTGCCCCGCTGACCCCTCCGTCGCGCTATGAGCGCGCCACCTCCCCATATGAATGGGGAGGAGAGTTTGCGCCGCCGGCGGCG
>CAZDTC010000540.1:0-1856 GCA_964508125.1 uncultured Candidatus Kuenenia sp. | reverse complement strand
CGCACGAAAGCCCGCAGCGCAAGCAAGGTCCATCCGCCCTCCACTCCAACCAACGACGCTCCCACCCGCCCCGCGAAAACGCCCCCTCTCACCTCGCTCGCGCGTCGGGCTTCCGTGGGCAACGCATCCATCGCCACCCCACCCCACGCCGATCCTCGCTCGCGGGTAGGGCTTGCGTATCGCAAACGCGGCATACCAAACACTACGCACGCCGCATGATTTCGCCGTTAAGCCGGGAAGCCTGTGGCACATTTTGAATCTGGGTACTGCGGGCACCCTGCTGGATTTCTTCGCACGAACAGGCCCGATGTCACGTGCGCTGTTTCGAAGATCGATAACCCCAACGGTCTCATTCCACAAACCGCTTCATCATCATGTACCACATCGCTTCAGCGCTGTTGCTCTCGGCCGCCATGACAGCGGCCACGTCCGTTCTTGCAGCGGCTGAGTCGTTCGACGACCAGCTGCCCCCCGTCACGATCGGCGGCAACCTGATCGAGGGCGATGAAGCGGCGATCGTCCCGGAGCCGACGGCGCTTGCGATGGTGGAGCAGCCCCGCGGCCGGCCCACGGAAGCAAGCCTGCCCGACCCGGGCATCGTGGTGCAGCATCCTCCCGTGCAGGATGACATATGCATGCAGGAATTGCGTCGCTGCTACTGCCCGCAGTGGCCGAACTACTTCGTCTTTGATGCCCTGCTGCTGCAACGCGACAACTCCGCCAGCAACGCCCCGATCGTGATCGGCAGCAGCGTGTCGCCGACTCCCGGAGCGACGCTCCTCACGGCGCAAAGCATGCAGTTCCCGGTGGCCGGTGGCACGCGGCTGCTCTATGGCCATCGCGGCCGCAATAACCTTGGCTGGGAAGTCGGCTACCTCGGCGTCTACGGCATGTCGGCCAACGCCATCACGGCCAGCCCCGACGCCGAATCCGTTCCCGGCGATCTCGGCCAGACCGTTCCCGGCTGGTCCACGGCCGACATTGTCGGCGGCACCTATCAATCCGCGCTCAACATCGCCGAAGCCAACGTCTTTCTCTACGACTGCTGCATGGATCGAGATCCCTGCGCGGCGTTTGCCTGCAAGCGGAAATGCAACTGCCGCTGCACCGACCTGTTGGCGGGCTTCTTCTGGGCGGGACTTGACGAGACGGCGGCACTCGGTGTGGTCTGCTGCCCCGGCGATCCGGCGACATACTACTCGGTCAACACCAGTTCAAACCTGTTCGGCGGCCAACTCGGCGTGCGGCAACGCCGCGACTGGAACCGCTGGGGGCTCGAGGGAACGGCCAAGGCCGGCCTCGCCGGCACGAACCTCTACCAGTCTTCGGGGCCAATCACGGCGACGCTCTCGCCGGGCGCCGTGTTTCGCGAGCCGACATCAGCCTCGGCGACCGGCGTCGGGTTCCTCTCCACGCTGAACCTCACCGGCATCTACCGCCTCACCGACCACTGGGGCCTGCGGGCGGGCTACAACCTCATCTGGCTGAGCGGCGTGGCCTTGGCCCCGAGCCAGTGGGATTTCACCGACACGGCCAGCAGCGGCACGAGCCTCGCCGGTGGCGGCAGCCTGTTTCTGCATGGCGTGAACGTCGGCGCGGAACGGCGCTGGTAAGGCGAGGCGCGCGGCTATCGCCGCGCCTTCGACACCGCGATCCGCACGTTGGCTTTGACCGGGGAGGGCGAATTGATCGCCACGCCCGAGTGGCTCATGCTGCGGACGCCCACCGCCCCGCCTCCCTCGCCCTGGCTGGCGAAGATCCGGTCGGCCCGGCCGTCGCCGTCAGTGTCGATCGCCGCCGAAAACACCGCGGCCTGCGCCCCGGCGAACCCGGCGAACGCCGCAAACTTCGCACCG
>CAZDTC010000539.1:0-1858 GCA_964508125.1 uncultured Candidatus Kuenenia sp. | reverse complement strand
GGCGCCCCCGACGACCCGGCCGGCCGGCACTTCGACCTGCTGATCGAGGCGGACGAGGCGTGCCGCACGTGGCGGCTCGTGACGCTGCCCGAGCCAGGCGGACTGCCCGCGGCGGCTGTGGAATTGCCGTCGCATCGGCTCGCCTGGCTCGATCATGCGGCGGGCGAAGTTTCCGGTGGCCGCGGGTTTGCCCGGCGCGTGGATGCCGGCACGTGGCAAAGCGCGACGGGCGACGCGGTCGATGTGGCAGCGTCGTCGCATCTGGCACTTCACTGTGCCGGTGACGTGCTGGCCGGACGCCTGGAGATCAGCCGCGACGGCGCTGCCGCCTGGCGGGTGGCCCTCGCCGGGGATGCGAGGCACGCGCGTCAGTAGATCCAGAAGGCGTGGCTCGTCATCCGGAAGGTCTCTTCGTCGGCCTCCCAGCCTTGGGCGATGTCCTGCCATCCGGCCCCTTGCTCGATCGCCTCGCGCTCGCGCGGGGAGCCGAAGAGCAGATCGATGGCGATGGGCTTCGACACGAACTCGTAGGTCTCAGTCCTCCAGGAAAATTTTTCCGGCGCCTGCCGACGCATCTCGATGAGCAGAGCGAGCGACGTGCGCACGGGGCGGAATTTTTCCCGGTCGACGACGTGGATTTGCACCCCGCCGCAGTCGCTGCCAGCGTGCTTGTGGAACGTCGGCCGAAACCACACGGGCCGGAACCGCACGCCCGGCAGGTCGAGCGCCTCCATCGACCGCGCGAGCCTTCCCGCGTCGATCCAGGGTGCGCCGCTGATCTCGAAGGGGCGGGTCGTGCCGCGCCCCTCGCTGAGGTTCGTGCCTTCGACGAGGCACTGGCCCGGGTAGACGAGCGCCGTGTCGGGCGTCGGCATGTTCGGCGATGGCAGCACCCAAGGCAGGCCGCAGTCGGCGAAGTGCCGATCGCGGCTCCAGCCTTCGCAGCGCACGACCTGCACCTCGCCGCGGCTGTTCGGGATCGACTGCTGGTAGAGGAGGGACAGCTCACCGATCGTGAGGCCGTGGCGGATCGACACCGGATGCACGCCCACGAAGCTCGCGTGCCCGTCGCGCACGAGCGGCCCTTCCACGAGCAGGCCGCCGATGGGGTTTGGGCGGTCGAGGACGAGCACACGCAGCCCCAGCGGGAGCGCGACCTCCAGGCAATACTTCATCGTCGCCTGAAACGTGTAGTAGCGGCTGCCGACGTCCTGCAGATCGACGACGAGCAGGTCGAGCTCCTCGAGTTGTCGCGGCGTGGGCCTCAGGCTCGCGGCGGAGTCACCATACAGGCTCACCACGCGGGCTGTCGCACGCGACTCGTCATCGCGGACTCCGATCAGGTCCTGGGCCTGTCCGTGGAGGCCGTGCTCTGGGCCGAAGATCGTCTCGAGCCGCACGCCGCGTTGGCTCGCGAGCGCCTCGACGCTCGTGCGGAAGTCGCGATCCACCGCCGCGGCGTGCGTGACCAGACCGATCCGCTTCCCCTGGAGGGGCTCGCATGCCTGGGCAAGAAGCACGTCCAACCCGCTCCGAACCACGGCAGCGTCCTCCGCAGAGAGCCTCGATCGCACCGGAAACCACGGGACAGGATAGCCGGGCCGAGGGTGTTTCCGCTGGGTTCGACAGCCCGGCTCGTTACGATAGAGGATCCAGAGGAGGACATCCATGAAGCCCCGTGAAGTGCTCGCGATGTGTCGCGAGAAGGAAGTGAAGGCGGTCGATCTCAGGTTTACCGACTTTCTCGGCGCCTGGCAGCACTTCACGATCCCCGTCGGCAAGCTCGAGGAGGATACGTTCGACGACGGCCTCGGCTTCGACGGCTCGAGCATCCGCGGCTGGCAGGCGATCAACGAGA
>CAZDTC010000538.1:0-1859 GCA_964508125.1 uncultured Candidatus Kuenenia sp. | reverse complement strand
AACCTCTCGCCTCCGCGTGCAATCGGGAATCGGGCTGGTCAAAATTGCCGGCGTCGTGCTCCAGGAGCACGTCGTAGATCAGCCCCGCTGAGGCCTGCGTCTGCCGCGTGGATCGCTGCGAGCCCGAGATCAGCCCGGCCACGCGGGCGATCTCGCGAAAGTGGCGGCGGGCCATCTCGGTGCCGTTCAAGCAGGCGAGCAGATCCTCGAGGAGGTTTGCGGGGGAGAAGAGCCGCCGCCATGCCCGCTCGTCGAACTCGAGCGGCTGCCGGCCCGCGAGCTCGAAGCCCCAATCGGTGGCCGCGAACGTGAGCGTGCTCGGCGTGCTGCTGGCGATCCGCCAGGCGACGAGGGCGGCGAGCCCCTCGTGGACGAGCCGGCCCTCGAAGGGAAACACGAACGTGTGGCTCCCATCGCGGCCGTGCCAGCGCTCCACGAGCAGCGTGTCGTGTTCGGGGAGCCGGCTCCACGTCGCCTGCGTGCGCAAGAGCGGCAGCACAGCCTCCACTTCCCGGGGCGGCCGCCCGCCGTCGAGCGCACCGCGCACGAGGTCGAGCACGGCGGAGGAAAGCAGGGTGGAGAGGGGCATCCGGCCGCCGTTCCAGCGCGGCACCTGCAGCGGGGCCCCGCCGCGGGCCCGCTTCACCCACGCGGTGAGCCCGTCGAACCGGAAGAGCACGAGCGGCTTGCCGGCGAACAGGAACCGGTCGCCCTCGTTGAGCCGCGAGATGAAAGACTCCTCGACCGTGCCCAGCCGCCCGCCGCGCAGCCACTTCACCTCGACTGTCGCGTCGCCCGCAATGGTGCCGATGCTCATCCGATGCTGCCGCGCGATCGCCTTGCTCGCGACGTACCAGCGGCCGAACCGCTCGATGATCCGCGCGTAGTTCGGATACGCGGCTAGGGCCTGGCCCCCGCGGGCCGCAAAGTCGAGTGCCCAGCGCCACGACGCGTCGTCGAGCGCCGCGTAGGCGTGTGTCGATCGCACCTCGGTCAGGAGATCCGCCTCGCGGAAGCCGCCGCTGCAGGCGACCGTCACGATGTGTTGCGCGAGGCAGTCGAGCGGCGCGATGAGTGGCCGCCGCGGCTCCACGCTGCCGGCCAGGGCGGCTCCCCGGGCCGCAGCGCACTCGATGAGCTCGAGCGCGTGGGTGGGGACGCACACGAGCCGACCGGTCGCGCCGGGCGCGTGGCCGCTGCGGCCGGCCCGCTGCAACAGCCGGGCGATGCCCTTCGGGCTCCCGATCTGGAGCACCTGCTCCACCGGCCCGAAGTCGACACCGAGATCGAGGCTCGAGGTCGCGACCACGCACTTGAGCCGGCCCGCCTTGAGGCCGGCCTCGGCCTGGGTGCGCAGGTCGCGGTCGACCGAGCCATGGTGGAGGGCGATCACCTTCCTCCACTCCGGCCGCGCGGCCGAGATCGCGTCGAACCAGCGCTCGGCCTGGGAGCGGGTGTTGGTGAACACGAGCGTGGTCGAGGCCCGGTCGAGCGCCGCGATCACCTGCGGGAGGAGCCGCATCCCCATGTGGCCCGCCCACGGAAACCGCTCGATCGGCGTCGGGATGAGCGTCTCGATCTCGAGCCGCCGGGGCACCGCCGCCTGCACCGTCCGCGCGGCGGCCGCCCGCGCCGGCCCCACGAGCGCGGCCATGGCCTCGTCGAGGTTGGCGAGCGTGGCCGAGATGCCCCACGTCGCGAGATCGGGCCGCAGGCCGCGCAGCCGCGCGAGCGCGAGCTCCGTCTGCACGCCGCGTTTCGTGGAGAGCAGTTCGTGCCACTCGTCCACGATCACGGTGTCGAGCGCGGCGAACGTCTCGTGGGCGTCGTCTAGCGAGAGCAGGATCGAGAGCGACTCG
>CAZDTC010000537.1:0-1883 GCA_964508125.1 uncultured Candidatus Kuenenia sp. | reverse complement strand
CAAGGCCGAGGCGCTCCTCGACGAGGCCGGGTGGATCGACCACGACAACGACGGCGTGCGCGATAAAGAAGTCGGCGGCCGGCTCGTGCCCTTCGAGTTCACGATGCTCGTCAGCCAGCAGCCGCTGCGCGTCGCGATCTGCACGCTCCTCAAGGAAAACCTCGACCAGATCGGCGTGCGGATGAACGTGCGGCCCACCGAATCGACCGTGCTCCAGCAGCTCACGCAGGACAAGAAGTTTCAGGCCTACCACGGCGGCTGGGGTGCGGGCACCGACCCCGACACCTCGGAGAACATCTGGGCCACAGGGGCCGGCCGCAACTACGTCGGCTACTCCAATCCGGAGGTCGACCGGCTCTTCGAGGAGGGGCGGCGCGAGCTCGACCGGGCCAAGCGGGCCGAAAAATACGCCCGCATCCAGGAGATTCTGCAGGATGACCAGCCCTACACCTGGCTCTACTGGCGAAACAGCTTCTACGGCTTTTCGAAGGATCTGCGCGGCTACGTGTTCAGCCCGCGCGGCCCCTACCACTACTCGCCCGGCTTCGGCAGCCTGTGGATGCCGAAGCAGGAGTAGGCGATGGCGACGTATCTCGCGCGGCGGACGATCTTCGGGCTGCTCACGCTCGTGGTGATCACCGGCTTCGTCTACGGCCTGGCCCGGAACATGCCCGGCACGCCGCTCACCGTGCAGCTCGGCGAGACCGACCCCAGCCGCAAGTTCAACCCCGAAGACCTCGAGCGGATGAAGCGGATCTACGGGCTCGACAAGCCCTGGCCCGTGGGCTACGCCCAGTGGCTTTCGAACGTGGCCCGTGGCGACCTCGGCCGCTCGATCTCGCGGAAGCAGCCCGTGGCCACGCTGATCGCCGAGCGGATCGGACCCTCGTTTTTGATCTCGGGCACGGCGCTTCTGCTCGCGTGGCTGGCGGCGATTCCGCTCGGGCTCTATGCCTCGGCCCGCAGCGGCCGGGCGGATGAACGCCTCTCGAGCCTCCTGCTCTACGTGCTCTATTCCTTCCCCACGTTCGTGGCGGCGCTCTTCCTGCAGATCATCTTCGCCGTCTGGCTGCGGGGTTCGGCGTGGGAGCTGCCGCTCTTCGGCATGAGCGACCTGCCTCCGGATGCCCCGCTCCTCGCCCGGATCGGCGACGTGGCCCGGCACATGATCCTGCCGGTCACCTGCCAGACCTACGTGAGCCTCGCCTACGACAGTCGGTTCATCAAGGCGAACATGGAGGAGGCGGTGCGGCAGGACTACATCCGCACGGCGCGGGCGAAGGGAGCGGGGCCGTGGCGCGTGCTCTTCCGCCACGCCTTCCGCAACACGCTGATCCCGCTCGTTACGCTTCTCGGCCTGTCGCTCCCGGGCCTGATCGGCGGGTCGGTGATCATCGAGCAGATCTTCACCTGGCCCGGCATGGGGCGACTGTTCTTCGAGAGCATCCGCGAGCGCGACTATCCGACGATCATGGGGCTCACGCTCATGTTCAGTGCGCTCACGCTCGCCGGGCAACTGCTCGCCGACCTTCTCTACTGCGCGGTCGACCCGCGGGTGAGCGTGGAATGACAAGCGCGCGTTCCCGTGGCTTTTGGGCCGAGGCGTGGCGGCGGTTTCGCCGCAAGCGGCTGGCGCTCGCGGCGCTCGCCTTTCTCGGGCTGCTCGTGGCGGTGGCCCTGCTCGCGCCCGCGATCGCCGGCACGAAGCCCGTGCTCTGCCGCTACAAGGGGCGGATCTACGCGCCCTGCCTCGCCTACTTCTCCCGCGATCTCGAGCCCGCGATCTTCACGAAGGACCGCTTCCGCGGCACGTTTCCCCAAAACCTCGCCGAGAAGGATCCCGAGAGCTGGGCCATCTGGCCGCTCGTCTTCCAGGATCCTTA
>CAZDTC010000536.1:0-1890 GCA_964508125.1 uncultured Candidatus Kuenenia sp. | reverse complement strand
CGACAGTGTCTGTGCCGGCCACCCCGAACACCACATGACCGCCGGCATCGAGACGACGACGGGGCCGCTCGGTCAGGGCTGTGGCAATTCCGTGGGCATGGCGATGGCCTCGAAGTGGCTCGCCGCCCACTACAACCGCCCTGGCCACGAAGTGTTCGACTACGACACCTACGTGCTCTGCAGTGACGGCGACCTGATGGAAGGCGTCGCCGCCGAGGCCGCTTCCATCGCCGGCCACCTCGGGCTCTCGAACCTTTGCTGGGTGTACGACGACAACTCGATCACGATCGAAGGAGAGACGCACCTGGCCTTCACTGAAAACGTCGGTCAGCGGTTCGAGGGTCTCGGCTGGCGGGTGGAGCACGTTGCCGACGCCAACGATGCAGTCGCCCTCAAGAAGGCGCTCCAGGCATTCAAGGCGGAGCAGAGAAAACCCACCCTGATCGTCGTCAAGAGCGTGATCGGCTACGGCGCGCCGAAGAAAGCCGGCTCGCACGAGGCCCACGGCGCGCCCCTTGGCCCCGAAGAGATCAAGGGGGCGAAGGTGGCCTACGGCTGGCCGGCCGACGCCGCATTTCTCGTGCCGCCGGAAGTGCCCGAGCACCTTGCAAAGACGTTTGGCGCCCGCGGCCGCCAGGCCCATGAGTCCTGGCAGAAGACCGTCGCCGACTACGGCAAGTCGCAGGCCGCGCTCGCAAAGGAACTGCACGACTTCCTCGATGGCCGGCTGCCCGCGGGCTGGGAGGCGGCGATCCCCACGTTCCCGGCCGACGCGAAGGGGCTCGCAAGCCGTGTGTCGTCGGGAAAGGTGTTGCAGGGATTGAGCGCCGCCGTGCCGTGGTTCCTCGGTGGCTCGGCGGATCTCGCCCCCTCAACGATGACGCTCATCCAGGCCGAAAAGAGCTTCGGCCCCGGCTCGTACGGCGGCCGCAATTTTCACTTCGGCATCCGCGAACATGGCATGGCCTCGGCCTGCAACGGGATGGCGCTTTCGGGCCTGCGCCCCTACTGCGCCACATTTTTCGTGTTCTTCGACTACTTGAAGCCGGCCCTGCGGCTCTCGGCGCTAGGGAATCTGGGCGTGATCTACGTGCTCACCCACGACTCGATCGGCCTCGGCGAAGACGGCCCCACGCACCAGCCGATCGAGCAACTCGCAAGCGCCCGCGCCGTGCCGGGGCTGTCCGTATTTCGGCCCGGCGACGCCAACGAGGTGGCCGAGACCTATCGCGTGGTGATGCGGCGGGCCGACCGGCCGGCCGTCATCGTGCTCTCCCGGCAAAATCTTCCCACGCTCGACCGCACCGGCCTCGGTGCCGCCAGCGGCACGGCCAGAGGAGCCTACGTGCTCAAGGACGCCCCCAACGGCAAGCCCGCCTGCATCCTCATCGGCACCGGCAGCGAGGTGCAGCTGTGCCTCGACGCGGCGGCGAGGCTTGCCGAGTCGGGCGTGCACGCCCGCGTGGTGAGCATGCCGTGCTGGGATCTCTTTGCATCCCAGGACGCCGCCTATCAGGAGAGCGTGCTCCCCGCCACCATCACGGCCCGCGTAGCCTGCGAGGCGGCCTGCGGCTTCGGATGGGAGCGGTGGCTCGGCTCTCGCGGGAAATTCATCGGTATGACGTCGTTCGGCGCCTCGGCCCCCGCCCCCGCGCTCTACAAACACTTCGGCATCACGGCCGACGCCGTCGCCGCCGCGGCGCAATCGCTGCTGTGATGGCCGTGTAGGACAGGCTTCAGCCTGTCAAACCTTCAATGGTGCACGCCGGGAACTTCCGGCGGAGACGGTCGGTGCGATGCGCAAGAGCCGATGGGCAGATACGCGGCTTACTCAGAGCGCACCATCACAGTTGAGAATGGACTAGCGATCGCCCTCGGCGATGGAGCAGC
>CAZDTC010000535.1:0-1894 GCA_964508125.1 uncultured Candidatus Kuenenia sp. | reverse complement strand
GATACGCGGCTTACTCCAAGCGCACCATCACAGTTGAGAATGGCCTAGCGATCGCCCTCGGCGATGGAGCAGCGTACCGCCGGCTCCGACGCCGGTTTGGGCGGGTGGAGGAATGACGGCCAGACAGTCTCTGCGTACACTCTGCCAGATCCCCAGCAGCAGGAAGCCTTTGCCCGTGATCATGTTCGCCGCCGCTGAATGCGCGTCCTTCGGGGGCATCGATGGGTTTCTCGGCACGCGGGCATCGGTCGGGATGGATGTCGTGCTGGTGGGCTTGTGGCTGCTTCTGCCCGTGCTCGCCTGGAGCATCTCGCTCGTGCGGCGTGGTCGCTATTCGACCCACAAGACGCTGCAACTCGTGATCGCGGCGGCGCTGTTCGCTGCGATCGTCGTGTTCGAGATCGACGTGCGGCTCGTGAGCGATTGGAAGGCGCGGGCGCGGCCGAGCCCGTGGTGGCCTGGCGGCGTGCTCGGGGCCCTCGGAGTGCATCTCGTGTTCGCCGTCTCGACCTTCGCACTCCTCGTGTGGGTGCTCTGGGAGGCGCTCCGGAAGTTTCCCGTGCCGGCCGCGCCGGGCACGCATGGCCCGCGGCACAGGAGGCTCGCACGACTGGCCGCCTTCGACCTCGTGCTCACGGCTCTCACCGGCACCGTGTTCTACTGGCTGGCCTTCGTGGCGCGTTGACGGCCGCCCGGCTCGCGGCCCGGCAGCCAGCGGCAGATCGCCAGCCCGCCGAAATAGAGGAGGCACAGCGGGATGGCGAGGAACAACAGGCTGTAGGGGTCGGCCGGCGTGAGGATCGCAGACACGACGAAGATCACGATCACGGCGATCCGCCACTGGGCCGCGTAGGTCTCGACGTCGAAGATCCCGATCCGCTCCAAGAACAACATCACGAGCGGGAGTTGGAAGCCGAGCCCGAACCCGATCGGGAGGATGAGCACGAACGACAGCCACTCGCTGATCCGCGGATCGGGGTCGAGCCCCAGCCACTCGTTGAACTGCAGCAGGTAGTCGAGGACGAAGTCGAACACGAAGAAAAACGCCAGCGACACGCCCGCGAGAAAGAGCCCGATGCTGACCGGGAGGAACAGCCGCACCCAGCGCTTCTCGTGCGGATAGAGCCCCGCCGCCACGAACGTCCAGAGCTGATAAAACACCCACGGGCTCGCGAGCACCACGCCCACGAGGAGCGCAGCCTTCACGTAGATCCCGAAGGCCTCCTGGGCCGAGAGCGTGGTGATGCTCACGCGCGCATCCTTGGCGAGCGGCTGCCAGAGCAAGAGCGGCACGAGGCCGGAGGCGTCGAACGTGGTTCCTGCCGAAGGGGCCGGGGCTTGGCCCAGGGCTCGGGCGAGGCGGTCGGCATGCACCTCCCGCAGTTCGAACGTGAGCCCGTGCTTCTCGACCGCGTCGACGACCTCCTCCCGCGAGTAAGGAAGGGCGGGGCCGGCGCCGCTGCGGGGCTGCCAGGCGTCGAACGTCTCGATCGACCGCTTCGTGTAGTAGTGGCCCAGCGCCCGGCGCAGCGGCTCTTCGATCAGCTTCACGACCGGCTGGGCGACGAAAAACCCAAGCAGCACCGCCACGGCGAGGCCAGCCGTCGCCCGGATCAGGCAGACGCGCAGTTCCTCCAGATGCTCGCCGAAGGTCATCGTCGAGCTCTGGAACAGGTCTTCGTCGTCGGGACGGGGCATGGGCGGAGCCGGGGGGCGGGAACGCGGGAATTTCCTCCACCGACTTATACTTCACGGCCCGCCTCCCTGCCTGACCCACCACGGAAATCCGCGGCCATGCTCTGGATCGCCTGGAAGATGCTGATCGGCAACCGCGCGAAATACCTCGGCATCGTGTTCGGGGTGGTGTTCGCGGCGCTCCTGATCGCCCAGCAGT
>CAZDTC010000534.1:0-1905 GCA_964508125.1 uncultured Candidatus Kuenenia sp. | reverse complement strand
GCCACCCTTGAGCTCGCCGGTGCCCGTCTTGATCGCACGTTGGATGTTGTCCTTCGGCATGCTCACCGCCTTGGCGGCGTCGATCGCATACCGGAGACGCAGGTTGGCGTCCGGATCGGGGCCGCCGTGCTTCGCAGCCACGATGATCGCCTTGGCGAGCTTGCTCCAGAGCTTGCCCCGCTTGGCATCGATCAGCGACTTCTTGCGGGCGATGTTCGCCCAGTGCGAATGGCCTGCCATGGTCGGTCTCCGTCGGGCGACGTGCTCCTAGCGCGGCTTCCGCCTGGCGAGTTGCGATGAGTGGCGTTTGTCCGCGGCCGCCTTCCCGGCGGGCTTCGTGGTCGACGCTTTCGCCGCGGCAGGCTTCTTCACCGGCCGATCCTTGCCCCGCGCGGGTGCCTCCTGCTTGGCCGTCTTCTTCCCCACGACCGGCTTCTTGGGCTCGGGCTTCACAGGCGGCGCCTCCGCCTGCGGCTTGATCGTGATCGGCTTGCCGACGTTCGGCTTCACGACGAACGGCTTCGGGCCGGGCTTGGTTCCAGGGATGGGCTTGCCGTCGGCCGTGCGTTTCGGCCCCGAGCCCGGTGGCGGCAGGGGAGTCTTGCCGGCCGGCCGGGCGGCGGCCTGAGGGCCGGCCGGACGATGCTGCTCGGCCGCCGACCGGGCGGCGTCGGCGGCCTTCTGGGCCTGCTTGCCCGCCGGGGGCGGAGGCGGGCTGGGCACTGGCAGCGACTCGCCCCGCTTGGGAAACCGGTCTTTGGCAGCCGCATTCACGGCCTGCAACACCTTCTTCACCGTCGCCCCGTGCAGGTTTCGCGACACCTCGATGCCAAACTGATGGAGCAGCGACGAGAACTCGATCCCCGACTTCTTCGGAAGAAATCGCTCGAACCCCGCAACCTTTCCGGCGTCGTACTCCTCTTGCGAGACGATGCCGGCGAGGAACAGCGCGGCCATGGCACCCTGGTCGATCGGCACGAAGTGCCCGCCGAGCGCCGTGGAGGCCACAAACGACACGACGAACGGTGTCGCACCGTGCAGATGCTCGAGTGTCTTGATGCCGTGCGCAATCGAATGCTTCTTGGCATTTTCGAGCGTGTAGGCATACGTCGACTCAAACACACTCTGCAGAACACGGCGGAGTGCGAGCGCCGCGCGGGCCGGATCGGGCAGGTCGTGAAGTGTCTCGGCCAGTTCCACCACCGTCGTCACCCGGACCTCGTTCAGATCGAAATACTCCTTCAGCAGGCGCGCCAAGGCCTTTTCGGCGACGTCATACGGAGCATTCTCGAGGCAGCATGCATAGAGCACCTGCTCGAGCATCGGCCGCGACGTGTTGGGGACGACGGGCTTGTACTGCGCCCGCAGCGCCTTGTGAAGCTTGGCGACCAACTGTTGCCGATTGGGTTGATGGCTCTTCGACACGCTCATGCCTCTCCCTGCGGTTCATCCTCGTGTCCGGCGGCGGCCGTCGTCGGCAGCACCTCGCCGAGCACCCGGGCTATTTCGATTGATTGCTTGACGCCGGCATCAAGCTTGAAGGTCAGCCGCGGCACATACCGCGTATCGATCCGCTCGGCGATCTGCGACTGAAGGAACCCAGCCGAACTCGCCAACCCGCGCAGCGCGAGCTGCTCCTGCGCGGCGCTTCCCATCACGGAAACGTGGACGGTGGCATTGCGCATGTCGGGCGCCATCTCGACGGCCGTGACCGTCACACCCTGGACGCGCGGATCACGCACCTGCGTGAGGATGGCCATGCTGACCACCTCGCGAACCGCCTCGGCCGCCTTCAACTGACGTCGGGAGCTCACGACAGCGTGCGCGCGACTTCCTCGATTCGATAGCATTCGAGGATGTCGCCCTCCTTGATGTCGTTGAATCCGGCCACCTTGATGCCGCACT
>CAZDTC010000533.1:0-1913 GCA_964508125.1 uncultured Candidatus Kuenenia sp. | reverse complement strand
GCGAGGTGATGGACCAGCACAACATTTCGGGCGTGCCGGTTACGGGTGAAGGACGGCGGCTCGTGGGGATCATCACCCGCCGCGACCTGCGGTTTTTGGAGAGCGGCGAGACGCCGGTGGCCGAGATCATGACCAAGGCCGGGCTCGTCACCGCCACCGGCACCGTATCGCTGGACGATGCCGAAAAGATCCTGATGGCCAACAAGGTGGAGAAGCTGCTGCTCGTCGACGCAGCCGGCCTGCTCACCGGCCTGATCACGATCAAGGACATCGACATGATGAAGCGGTTTCCCAGCGCCTGCAAGGATCGCCAGGGGCGGCTGCGGGTGGGGGCCGCGGTGGGGGTGTTCGACTACGACCGTGCCGAGAGCCTGATCGCCAAGGGCGTCGACGTGCTGATCGTCGATTCCGCGCACGGGCATTCCTCCAACGTGATCGAGACCGTGGCGACGATCAAGAAGCGCTGGGGCATCGAGGTGATCGCGGGCAACGTGGCCACGCGCGAGGGATGCCGCGATCTGATCAAGGCCGGGGCCGACGGTGTGAAGGTGGGGATCGGGCCCGGGTCGATCTGCACCACGCGGGTGATTTCCGGCGTGGGTGTGCCGCAGATCTCGGCGGTGTGGGAGGCGGCCCAGGAGGCGGGTGCGGCGGGCGTGCCGGTGATCGCCGACGGCGGCATCCGGTATTCGGGCGACATCACCAAGGCGATTGCCGCGGGAGCCCACTGCTGCATGGTGGGCGGCTTGCTCGCCGGCGTGGCGGAGAGCCCGGGGCAGACCGTGCTCTACCAGGGCCGCACATTCAAGGCCTACCGCGGCATGGGGTCGCTCGGGGCGATGGTCCAGGGCTCGAGCGAGCGCTACCGCCAGAGAGCCACGGGCCGCGGCGGCGACAAGCTCGTGCCCGAGGGGGTCGAGGGCCGCGTGCCATTCAAGGGGCCGCTGAGCACGTTCGTGTATCAGCTCGTGGGCGGCCTGCGGGCGGGAATGGGCTACTGCGGCACGCGCACGATCGAGGAACTGCGGCGCGATGCCCGGTTCATCCAGGTGTCGGCGGCGGCCGTGCGCGAAAGCCACCCGCACGACATCGTGATCACGCAGGAGGCCCCGAACTACTCCGCCGAGCACAAGCAGGGGGAGTGAAAGCCCGCTCCCGGTGCACGGTGCCGGGGGCATGCGCGGGCGTGGCAGGCTGGGGGGGCTGCGGGGCCGGTGTTTCGTGGTGCGCAGCCAAAGTTGAGGGCCGTCTCGCGTCGATCTTTCCTGCACGCTCTCGTTCCGCGCCTGCTGGAAACGGTCCATGCTGTCGTCATCGTCGCTCGTGTCTGCGGAGCCTCTTGATCGGCGGGGCCGGCTCGCCCGATTCGTCGTGCCGCTCGTCGGCCTCGCGGCGGCGGTCGCTGCATCGCTCGCCGGGGCGGTCGATCTCGCCGTGACGGATCTGACCGTGACCAAGCCAACCGCGACCAAGCCGGCCGTGGCCGAACTCGTGCTTCAAGCCGCCGACGGAACGCTCGTGGTCGACGAGGAAGCCTTCGCGGATGAGCGCGGAGCGATCGAGCAGGTGGCGGCGGTCGCCGACGGTTGCCGCGAGGCCGATGAAGCCTGCCGGGAGGCGCTTGGCCGGCTGAGCCGCGATCGACTCGGAGGCATCGATCTCGACATCCGCGTGAGTGGCACGCCGGGAAACGACTATCCCTGTGAGTGTCGCCTCGAGGGAGAGACCTATCGTCCCCGTACATTCACCTGCACGACGTTCACCTGGAAGGCGGCCGGCTACTGCCACAAGCCCCTGTACTTCGAACAGTGGAACCTGGAGCGCTACGGTCATTCGCACGGCTGGGCCGACCCGATCATCTCGGGCGCCCACTTCTTCGCCACGCTCCCCGTCCTGCCCTACAAGATGGGCGT
>CAZDTC010000532.1:0-1920 GCA_964508125.1 uncultured Candidatus Kuenenia sp. | reverse complement strand
CGAGCAGCACGGCCCCCGCGATGGCGCGATGCTCTCCGTGATCGCGGATCGCGCGACGGTGCAATCGGCGATCGCCCCCTTCGCCGGGCAGGTCTGGGTGTGTGCCGAAAACGCCCCGGAGCAATTCGTGATCGGCGGCACGGCCCGCGTGGTCGATGCCGTCGAGGTCTTGATCGAAACGCGGCGGGTGAAGTCGAAGCGGCTCGCCGTGCCGAGCCCCTTCCACACGCCGCTCCTGCAGCGGGCCGCCGACCAGCTGGCCGCCACGATCAACTCGCTCCCGGTCAAGCCGCCCGCGACTCCGCTCTTCAGCAGCACGACCGTCTCGCAGATGGCCGATCCATCGGCTGTGCGTGAAAGCCTCATCCGACAGATGACGGAAACCGTTCGCTGGATCGGCGTCATTGAGTCGCTCTATGCGGCGGGCGTGCGCACGTTCGTCGAAGTCGGGCCGTCGGGCGTGCTCACGGGCCTCGCGCGGCGGATCCTCGAAGGCCGCGAGGGCTGCACGTTCCTGCAATTCGACCAGCGCGGCCGCGCCGCCGGCGAACACCTCGCCCGCCTGCGGGAGCAGCTCGAAAAGGCCGGCGCGATCCGGGCCCACGAGCCGGCCAAGAAGAAGTCACCGCCGACCCGCGGCACCGTCGTGGCGTTCGATGCCACGGCCCGCCGCCGCGAGCGCAACCGCGCCGGCACGAGCCAGCGTGTCGCACCGCGCGAGCCTACCCCGATCGCATCGCGCGTTGCGAAGCAGCCGGTCGTCGCCGCGGCGGGTGGCGGCGGCCACAACGGCTCGTCCCATGTGAATGGCAATGGGCACGGGAATGGGCATGGCAACGGCGACTGGCAGCGTGGCGCGACCGCGATGCACGTGGCCGAGCGGCCCGCGGTCGCCAAGCCTGCGGCTCGTGCCTCCGGCAGTGAGATCGAAGCCTTCCTCATTGACTTCGTCGTCGAGCAGACGGGCTATCCGCGCGAGATCGTGGAGCTCGATGCCGACCTCGAAGCCGACCTCGGCATCGACAGCATCCGCAAGGCGCAGCTCTTCGGCGAAATCGGCCAGAAGTATTCGCTCAAGGCCGACGACAGCGTCTCGCTCGACGAGTTCCCCACGCTCCGCCATCTCCTCGACTACATGCTCCCGCGCGTCGGCGGCACTGCCTCAACCAGTGCGTCGGCAAGCACGGCAGCGAGCGCGCCGGCAAAGTCGCAGCCCGTACGTGAAGAACCGGCCGTCGTCGATCTCGCGGCGGCGCTCGGCGGGTTCGATGCCGTGCTTGTCGCGGCGGCCGACGCCGCAGGCCCGCGCGGGCTGATCGCGTGCTTTGGCCGGCATGCCTCGCCGGCAGTGCAGCGCGTCGAGGCGGGCGGTCTCCGCGCCACGCTCGTGGGCGCGGAAGGCTTGCCCGGGGCGCTCGTGGGCTGGAATGACGCCGGGCTGATTGCATTTGCGGCTGGCGCGACCGGCCGTAATGGCATGGCGGCCACGGCTGCCGTCGAGGCGATTGTCACATCCTGCCGGTCGACCGCAGACGCAGAGAGACTGATCGGCGGGCTCTCGCAGGCACCGCAGGGTCTCGTCGTCGCGCACATTGCCGGCGGCGTGAATCCGGTGTCGGCTGTGTGTGATCCGAAGTCGGCGCTCTGGCGCGTGGCCTTGGCAGATGGCGCTATCGATGCCCCGCAGACGCTCGCGGCCCTGCTGAACCGGCAACAGTCGGCCGCCCGCGACGCCCTCTCGGCAACCTGCGCCTGGCTCGCCTGCGGCGTGGCAGATTCCGCCGCGACCGCTGTCTCGGGCGGTCCATTCGCTGGCGAATGGCTCGGCAGCGATGCGGCCATCGGTGGCCCCGCCTGGCTGCCCGCCACGAGCGAGATCACGCGTCGCTATTCGATTACTCTTCGCGAGGTTGGCTCCGT
>CAZDTC010000531.1:0-1924 GCA_964508125.1 uncultured Candidatus Kuenenia sp. | reverse complement strand
GATGCGGCCGCCCCGCAGGCCCCGCCGGCGACGTTCGAGTTTCTCGTGCACACGCTGTTCACGCAGGCGCTCCTGGCCCTCGGCCGGATCCCCAACCCGATCACGAAGCAGGCCCAGCGCAATCCTGCCACGGCGAAGCACTTCATCGACACCCTCGCGATGCTCGAGCAGAAGACGGCCGGCAACCTCACCACCGAGGAGCGGCACCAATTGGAGGAGCTCCAGCACCAGCTCCGGATGATGTATCTCGAGCAATCATGACGGCACGAATCCTCGACGGCCGCGCGCTCGCCGCAACGATCGAGACCTCGCTCCGCGAGGAGGTGGCGACGTTCGTGGAGATGTTCAAGCGCCGGCCGCGGCTCGTGGTCGTGCTCGTGGGCGAATTGGCCGCGAGCGCCTCATATGTGAAGAGCAAGCAGCAGGCGGCCGGGCGCGTGGGCATCGACGCCGACGTGATCCGGGTGCCGACCGCCGCCGCGACGCCCGAGCTCGTGGCCCTCGTGCGGGCGATCGCCGCCGGCGACCACGGCCGTGCCGACGGAATCCTCGTGCAGTTGCCGCTGCCCGAGCACGTGGATACGGTCGCGGTGCTCGACGCCGTGCCGCCGCACCTCGACGTCGACGGCTTCCACCCGGAGAACGCCGGGCTGTTGTCGCAAGGACGGCCCCGCTTCATCCCCTGCACCGCCGCCGGCGTGCAGCGGATGATCCTCGACGCGAGCATCGAGACAGCCGGCCGGCACGCCGTGATCGTGGGCCGCAGCGACATCGTGGGGAAGCCGCTCGCGCTCCTGCTCGCGGCGAAGGGCCGCGGGGGCGACGCCACCGTCACGCTCTGCCACAGCCGCTCGGCCGACCTCGCCGACCACTGCCGCCGTGCCGACATCCTCGTGGCCGCGGTGGGACGGCCCCGGCTCGTCACGGCCGAAATGGTGAAGCCGGGGGCGGCCGTGATCGACGTGGGCATCAACCGCATCGACGAGGGTGGCAAGGGCCGGCTCGTCGGCGACGTCGACTTTGAAGGGGTGAAGCAGGTCGCGGGCTGGATCTCGCCGGTGCCTGGCGGCGTGGGCCCGCTCACCGTGGCGATGCTCCTGGCCAACACGCTCCTCGCCGCGGAGTTGGCCGGAAAAACTTGACCGTGGGGCCCGTGGGGCAAGCGTCTCGCTTGCCAAGAGTTGGGGCCGCATCGGCAACCGGGACGGTCGCCCCACGGCGATCATTTCCGATCTTGAGCCGCCGGCGGGGCCTCACTACCCTCCCCACCCGCACGGGATCGCCTGCCGGGCGGCTTTGCGCAGTTTCGCGCGCCACCGACAGTCTTCCCGGACGGTTCTGATTCGTCTCCCACTGACGCCGCCTCCCCGACGAGTCCGATTCCTCTCCCTCATGCACTACTTTCTTCGTGCGATTCGCGACGCCGCCAAGCGCTGGCCGATTCTCTTGGCGGCGTTTCTCTGCTCGGCGGGCGTGGCCAGCCTGTGGGGTGCGAACATCGCAGCCCTGTTCCCGATCATCGAGGTGACGCTCAACGGCGACACGCTCCAGTCATGGAACGAACGCCGGCTCAACGACGCTCAAGCCCGCATCGACACCGTCCGCAAGGAGCAGGCGGATCTCGAACGCACGCTGGCGACCGCGGCCCTCGGGGGCCCGGAGGCGACGCGGGCCCGTGTCCGAATCGACGCGATCGAAGCGCGCGTCCGAACCGACGAGGCCATCGTGCACGCGTCGCGAAAACTTCAGCCCTGGCTCCATCGCTACCTCCCGACCGATCCCTTCACGACCGTGCTCTGGGTGGTGGCGTTCGTCGTCGTGAGCACGTTCGTCAAGCACGCCTTCATGCTCACCGGCACGCTGCTCGTGGCCTGGGTGGCGATGAACATCAGCCGCGACATCCGCCTCAAGGTGTTCGACAAGG
>CAZDTC010000530.1:0-1924 GCA_964508125.1 uncultured Candidatus Kuenenia sp. | reverse complement strand
ACCAGCCGTCATCCCACTCGAGCGACACCCGCCGCCAGCCGAGCGGCACCTGCGGGTAGGGGTAGAAGGGGCCGATGTAGGGCCATGCCGTGGGCGAATACTGCGTCGGGTACTGCAGGGCCGCGTAGTTGGGGTAGGCGGCATAGCTCGGCCAGGCGTAGTTGGGCATGTTGGGCCCTTCGCCTCGCACTGGAACTGGCATGCCGCCAGCGCCGCCCATGCCGGCACCGCCGCTGCCTCCCATCGGCCCGCGCATCCCAGGGCCCATGGGCATCGGGCCGCCCATGCCGCCCTGGCCAGGCGGGCAGTAGCCGCCGGCGGGGCCTTCCGTAAACCGCATCGAGCCGGGCACCATCTGGCCGTCGGCGACGCCGCCCTGAACCGGGTAGCCGCCATCGGAGGCCGGCAGATCGAGCGGTTGATCATCGATCTGGCTTCTCATCGCGGTCCGCTGCACGCCGCCGGCGCTCCTGCGAGCCTGGGTGAGCGGCTTGGCGGGCTGGCCTCCAAACGGCCTGGGGCCGGCCTGGGGCGCCCGCCGCATCGACTGCGGGGCCGCGGCCTGCCGGGGGGCTTGAGCCCCGCTCATGGCCTGTGTCAGGGCGATCCGCGATTCGCGGGCGCCGTCTGCGCCGTCCGGATCCACGAGCAAAGCCTGCTCGGCGGACGGCGATTCCTCCTGCCCTTCATCGGGGCCGCTGCCAGCGGCGGCCTCCACACCAGCATCTGCGGCAAGCTGACCGGCGGGCGTCGGCAGCCCCACGAGCGATCGAATCGAGGCGGGGAGCGCGAATGCGTCGTTCGCAGAGCCGGGCCCCAGGACCGACAGCCGGTTTACGACCCGCTCCACTCCCGCCACCTCCTCGGCTGCGGCGATTGCGGAGTCGATCTGCCGGGCATCGGAAACCGTGCCTTCCAGCCACACCGTTCCCGCTTTCGCCTTGACGTTGACGCGGTAGCCCTTGAGGGTGCCGGATTCCTTCATCTTGGCGGCGACGCTGGCCGCCAAGTCGGCGGCGGTCACGGAAGTCGCAGCCAGCGACACCATGAGTGCGGCCACGAATGCGGATCTCGAAATGGGCATGGCAGGCTCCTTGGATCGACGGTGGACGCAGATGACCACCGTTGGGAGTCTTTTCGGCCGCCAACGCCGCCGAGGGGGAGTTTTTTTCCGGTTTGCGCGGAAATGGCGCGCAGGCGCGGCACCCTGGAAAAACTACGGCATCCGGGGGCAGCCGGCAGGCGCGGGCGGCAGGGTCAACCCTGCTGGCCGCCGTCGAACACCGCGATCATCGTCATCAGCATGAGCGTGACCGCGCACACCGACGCCGACGCCGGGCCGAACTGGAGCGCGAAGCCGCACAGCCCGCCAACCGCAGCGAGGGCGATCACGAGCAGCCACTGACAGCCACGCTCGTGCCGCGTGCCTTCGGCGAGCCGCGCCAGCCCGGCTGCGATCAGGCCGAACACCTGCACCGCGCTCATCGCACACAGGACGGGACTGACGGCGACCGCGAACAAAGCCATGAAGCCTCCAGCACGCGCCGTGGACGCAACCCGCGGCCCCGGAAACGTAGCGATCCGCCGGCGCCGCGGCAAAGCCAAACGACGGCCGGCCCGGGGCTGTGGAGACCGCTCAGTTTGCCCCGACCAACCCTTCGAGCTTCTTCTCCAGGTCGGAGATCACCAGGTTGCGGTCGACCACATTGCCCTGCGCATCGAGGAGAAACATCGTGGGCAGCGTGAGCACGCCGAGCTCCTCGGCCAGCGGCCCGTCGAGGCCGCCCGCTTCGTGCAACTGCGGCCAGGGAATCGGCTTGGCGGCGAGGAACTTGGCGAGCGCGTTCTTGTCGGTGTCGAGCGAGATCCCGACGACGGCAAACTTCTTCGGGCCATACTTCGCGTAGAGCTCGCGGATCTGCGC
>CAZDTC010000529.1:0-1933 GCA_964508125.1 uncultured Candidatus Kuenenia sp. | reverse complement strand
CGAGGCTTCGGCCAGACACCATGTGCGATCCTTTGCAGACGAGACACCGCCGGGCCCTGGCCCTGATCCCGCTGCTCACTTCCCCGCCGGCTCGGACCGCAGGGCGAGGGGCGCCAGGCCTTGCGGGCGTCAGCGGTTTGGGGCGGCACCGGCCGCGGCCGGCGCGGAGGAGAGGTCGAAATTGAGGCTCCAATTGCCGCCCTGCGGTACGTCGATCTCGAGTTCGGTCTGGTCGTTGTAGCGGGCAGGGATGAACTGCTCCCGTAGGGGCACGGGGGGCGCTCCGGGTCCGCCCGACTGCATTTTGCCGGGAACGTCGCGATAGGCCGTGATGGCGACCTGCGCCTTGCCCGGAAACGCCTCGACTCGATACCGCCCGCGTTCGATCGGGGCCGAGAAGCCACGCGTGTCGCCCGAGAGCGCCCTGAGCGTGATGCGGCCTTCTGCGAGCGGCGCGCCATCGACCTTCACGGAGCCGGCCACCGTGCGCACGTCGAGGCCGGAGCCGCGGCCGCAGCCGGCGGCGGCCAGCAGGCAGCAGAGCAGCAGAAAAAGGTGCCAGCCACCAAATGTCGGCAGTCTGGCGAAGGCAACAACTCCTATCTTGTCCATATTTGGTGGCTGGCACCTTTTCGGTCAATACGCCTCTAAAACCCTGCCGTCCGCCCGATCGCCGAGGCTTTGCCAGATGGCGAGATTGATGCCGTCGTTCACGGCTCGCACCGCGCCATCACACAGCGACACGTTCACGAGGCCCGGATGCATGCTGCGGGCGAAGTTGCGATTTGCGCCGCTAGAACCCTTACTCACGCACGGTGCTCTTGGCCAGTTCACATCCGCGCATCTCCAGTTCATGTCGGGCACGGTGGTGTTGGGCGGCTCAAACGTCGAGAACCCATATTCCCCCCACGTGCCGCCCATCCAGTACGCCCCGAATTCGCCGAAAGGCGAGTCACGCCCCCGAATGATGCCCTCGGAAGCCAGGAGCGTGTTGCTGGTGCCATCCCGGCAGTGGGCCGCGCTGCGGCCGACGACAGATCGGCCGCCAATCCGGGGGCCGAACATTCCGGGGGTGGGTAAATACGGCGCCCACCCCCCTGAGACTGGGTTCAGCCAGTCGCGGGGAATCGTGTCTGCCGTGTTGCCGGCGCAAACGGCGTAGTTGCCCCGGAACAGGCCGGATCCCCCGCCGTTGGATGGAGACGACGGGTCGGACGGGCAGGCATACATCGAGATGACCATATTGTTGAAAGTGCCGACGCTGAACGGAATTTGGTGGACGAACCAATAGCGATCGGCCTCGTACGCACCGCTGATCGTGGTCGCCTCGACGAACGGCAGCAGCCGTTGGAAAAAAGTATCGCGCCGGTGATACACAAATGGATCTAGGGACGGAGCAAAGCCGCCCCGAAGTACGGCGGACGACGACGATTCCCTAAAGGGATGATCCGAAGGGTTTCCTTCCCCGCCGGAAAAGCCGTAGGGAAAGCCGCCGTTGACGGAATGGAAGCTCTGCATCGCGACTCCGAGCTGTTTCAAATTGTTGGTGCAACTCGTCCGCCGGGCCGACTCGCGCGCCGACTGCACGGCCGGCAGGAGCAGCGCGATCAGCAGGCCGATGATCGCGATCACGGCCAGCAGTTCTACGAGGGTGAATGCTCGACGAAGGCGTTTCATGGCTGGACTCGAGTAGCAGATCGACGCGCGACGGAATGCGGCGGCGGCCAAGGCAACGCGTTCCCGACCCGCAGCGTTCGTTTTAACCCTTGAGAGTAATGGCCCCGGCCGCACCACACAACGAAAGATGTGAAAAAGTCTTTCACTTTTCGGGCCGGGTCTTTCGTTTGGCCGCACTCGTATCCATCACGACTCGTGATGGATCACGGCTTCGCGGCCGCGGCATCCGGCCAGACGTGCATCGTGCCGGTCACTT
>CAZDTC010000528.1:0-1934 GCA_964508125.1 uncultured Candidatus Kuenenia sp. | reverse complement strand
GTCCGGGGGCGTGCAGGTGCTGCCGCCGCACGACAAGGGGATCATCGACCGCGTGATGACCGTCGACACGGTGCGGCGTGCGAGCTTCGACGCCGCGGTGGCCGACGGTCGCGTGCAGTTCGTCGAGGAGAAAATGGACCGTGGGTTCGTGGCCGCCGTGCTCGAGCAGTCGGCACCGGGGCCGCGCGACCTCTCCATTCTCTACACGCCCTTGCACGGCGTGGGCGCGAGCGCCGTCGTGCCGGTGCTCCGCGGGGCCGGCTTCAAGAACCTGCGGCTCTACGCGCCGCACGAGAAGCCCGATGGCGATTTTCCCAATGTGCCGGGGCACGTCGCCAATCCCGAAAACCCGGCGGTGCTCACCGGGCCGATCGAGGAGGCGAAAGCCCGCGGCGACGATCTCGTGCTCGCAAGCGATCCCGACTGCGACCGGCTCGGAGCGGCCGCCCCGCTCACGCGCGCTCCAGGATCGGCCTGGGGCACGCTCGCCGGCAACCAGCTCTGCGCCCTTCTCTGCGAGCAGGCGATCGCGGGGCGGAAGGCGCGAGGGGCGCTGCGGCCCGGTGACTACATCGTGACCACGCTCGTCACGAGCGGCCTCGTGCGCCGCGTGGCCGAGTCGCACGGCCTCGCCGTCGACGATACCGAACTTGTCGGCTTCAAGTGGATCTGCTCCGCGATCGACCGGCTTGGGCCCACCGGCTTCGTGTTCGGCACCGAGGAGTCGCACGGCTACCTGGCAGGCACACACGTGCGCGACAAGGACGCAAGCGTTGCGTCGCTGCTCATGGCCGAACAGGCCGCCGCCCTCAAGGCCGCGGGCCACACGCCGCACGAGAAGCTCGATGAACTGTTCCTGCGGCACGGCTGCCACCAGGAACGCCAGATCTCGATCATGCTGCCCGGCGCGAGTGGCATGGACCGGATGAAGGAGATCATGGCGACGCTGCGGGCGAAGCCGCCGGCCGCGCTCGGCGGCCTCGACGTCGTGCGCACCCGCGACCAGGCGAGCCTCACGACGTGGACGCCTGGCTCGCCACCCACGTCATACGTGGGCGTGAAGAGCGACCTCGTGATCTTCGACCTGGCGGGCCTCGACGGCGCCGGCGCGGTCCTGTCCGACGGCCGCTTCCCACCGCTTGCCAACGCCGTCGCCGCCCGGCCCTCGGGCACCGAGCCCAAGATCAAGTTTTATCTGTTCACGGCGGCGCCGCCTGGAGACGCCGCGACGCTCGCAGTGACGAAGGCTCGGCTCACAGCGCGGCTCGATGCGCTCGAGCATGATTTGCGCGCCCTCGTCGGCATGTGAGCGAGCCCGGGTGGCGGAGGGCATTTACTCGGCCCGGCTGGCCGCGATCGCCTCGGCCACGCTGATCCGCCCGAGCGGCTGCCTGTCGTTGGAGGGGGCATCCGCGTTGGTCTTCGGCCAGGTGGATGGGTCGGCATAGAGACCCGTGTCGCCGTATTCCTGCTGCAGCCGTTCGAGGTGCGGCGTCTGGTTCACGACCGATCCATACGCAGAGATCGCGCGCTGGGCATGGTCGTCGGTGAAGATGAAGAGGATGTTGGGGCGCGCCGCCGGGGCCGCGGTGGCCTCCGTCCCCATCCCGACCCCGGCCACGAGACCGATCGCCAGCCCCCACAGCAGGATGCAGCGAGACATGTGGATCACCGTGCCCTCCGATCATGGAACTCGCAGGGCAATATACTCGTTGGGATGAGCGACCCCGCCGCCGAGACGACTCCCGCCGACACCGACGCCGCGGCCGCCACCCGCGACCGCTCGCTCGCGGCCGAGAAGGTGCGGTCGTTTCCCCAGACTCCCGGCGTGTATCTGATGAAGGACGCCGCCGGCCGCGTGATCTACGTCGGCAAGGCGAAGAACCTGCGGGCCCGGGCGGGGAGCTATTTCCTCAAGGCGGCCGAGCAAGACC
>CAZDTC010000527.1:0-1935 GCA_964508125.1 uncultured Candidatus Kuenenia sp. | reverse complement strand
TCTTCTTCGCCATCGATATGGCTCCTTGCCACGAGCGCCCTGACACACACCACACGTCCGCTCCCTCGGGCACTCTCTCGAAGGGATCGGACGACGTTTCGAAATCTGTTTCGTAAAGCTGATTCACAAGGCTTTGAGATTCGTTTCACCCTGCTATCGCAGCATCACTGGCAGTGTTTTGAGTGATTCGTTCAGGAACTGTCAAGAGAAATCCGGAATTTTTTTCGGATTTTTTTCCCGGGTTGACTCGCGCGCCCAGCCTTCGAGCGATGCAAACTGCTTGGAGAAGTCCTGCTCGGTGACGTCGAGAGGGCTCTTGAAGAAGCACGCCAGCCACCTGAGCACGCCACGCTCCCCTGTCCGATGCGCGCGATCGACGAGTCGCACGAGGTCGATCACGAGCGGGGCCGCAAGGATCGAGTCGCACCCCTGCCAGATGAACTGAAACGTCATCGGCGTGCCGAGGAACCCCCGGAAGTGGACGTGGTCCCAGGCCGTCTTCCAGTCACCGAGGCTGCGGATGTATTCGATCGACACGTGGGTCTGGGGAGGGTAGCCGAGGATCGCCGCCAGGAGGTGATCCTTGCTCTTCACCTTCGCCGCCTTGTTACGCGGGTCGTCGAGCACCTTCCCGTCCATGTTCCCGAAGATGTTGTGGCCGACCCAGCTCATGACGTCGAGGTTGCGGGCGGCGAACATCGGGGCGAGCACGCTCTTGAGAAGCGTCTCGCCGGTCTTCCCATCACAGCCCGCGTGAGCCGTGCCATGGTCCTCTGCCAGCCGCCGGAGGGCCTGCGGCGCGAGCCCGGACGATGGCGTGAAATTCACGTACGACGCCCCCGCCTGGATCGCCGCCAGGGCATACAGACTGCTTGCGGGCAGCGGGCAGCGATCGGGGTCGTCGAGGAGCGGCTCGATGTCTCGGAAATCCTCCGGAACCTCACGGGCGGCAGGGGGCTCGGTGGAGGCGAGATTCACGACGACGACGTGCCGCAGGTTTTCATCCCGGGCAAAGGCCTCGATGTCGGCCCGCAGCCGCGCGACCGCGGCGCGGGGCGTCTCGACGATCGCCGCCACCGTGGGATCGGCGAACTCCCGGATCCTCTCGCCCGCGGCCACGACGGTGCCCGGCCGGAGCCGCTTCTCAACGGCCGCGAACAGCGGTTCGGCGACGGCGAGGAGCGCGGGGTCGATCGCCCGACTCTCCTCCCACATCCGTCGCGCCTCGTCGCCGAGCCGGCCGGGGCGGATGTCGTGGCCGCCGACGACGATGTCGGCGCATGGCACGAGATCGAGCCGTGTGAACGGATCGAGTTCGGTGACGAGCCCGGTGGTGGGGATCGCTCCGCGGGCAAGCGATGCGAGCCCGGTCAGCACCGTGGTCGCGACACCCCCCTTGGCTCCGATGATCCAGAGACCGAGCGGTTGATGGGCCATGCGGCGCGGCTCTCTGAGATTGACGGGAGCGGGCGGCGCTCGGAGGCGCGAGTGGGAAACGATCTGTGCGGTGGTATCATACTGCTTCCCCACCCTCGCACCACGGATCCGCCGCTTCTCGGGCATGGCCACACGAACCACTCCTCATCCGGCTCATCCGCATCCGGAGAGCCTGCGTCTGGCGCGCCGCATGGCGGCGCTCGAACCCTCAGCCACGCTCGCCATGGCCGCCCGCGCCCAGGCACTTGCCGCCGCCGGCGTCGACGTCATCGACCTCTCGGTGGGCGAACCCGATTTCCCCACCCCGACGCACATCTGCGCCGCCGCCGAGGCCGCGATCCGCTCGGGCAAGACGAAATACACCCCCGCGGCCGGCATACCAGACCTCCGCAAGGCCGTGGCGGCCGACTACACGCGGCGGTCGGGGCTGGCCGTGACGCCGGCCCAAGTCGTCGTCTCCAACGGTGCGAAGCATTCGCTTCACAACGCGTGCATGGC
>CAZDTC010000526.1:0-1935 GCA_964508125.1 uncultured Candidatus Kuenenia sp. | reverse complement strand
CTCGTCGACCCCCGCTCGCCCCTTTCGGCCCGCGTGGCCGTCAACCGGCTCTGGCAGACGCTCTTCGGCCAGGGCCTCGTGGAGACGCCCGACGACTTCGGCACGCGCGCCCCGGTTCCGGAGCACCGCGACCTGCTCGACTGGCTGGCCGTCGACTTCATGGAGAAGGGCTGGAGCCAGAAGGAGGCGATCCGGCAGATCGTGATGAGCGACACGTATCGGCGGTCGTCGGTCGCCTCGCCCGAGGCGCTCGCCAAGGATCCGAACAACCGCCTGCTCGCCCGCGGCCCGCGGTTCCGCCCCGATGCGGAGGTCGTTCGCGATCTCGTGCTCTCGGTGTCGGGCCTGCTCACGGAGAAGGTGGGCGGCCCGAGCGTCTATCCGCCGGTGCCGAAGAACGTGCTCGACTTCAACTACGTGGTGATTGCCTGGCCCGAGGCGACGGGCCCCGATCGCTACCGCCGCTCGCTCTACACGTTCCGCCGGCGGTCGATGCCCGATCCGGCGCTCGGCAACTTCGACGCCCCGACCGGCGACATCTCCTGTGCCCGCCGGCTCAGGAGCAACACCCCGCTGGCGGCCCTCACGGGGCTCAACGAGCCGATCTTCGTGGAGGCGGCCCAGGGCCTCGCCCTCCGCACGCTCAAAGAGGGCGGCGCCGACGACGGCGCCCGGGTGGAGCGGGCTTTCTTTCTCTGCACGGCCCGGCTGCCCACGGCCGATGAAAAGCGGGAGCTGCTCGCGTTCCTCGCGGCCCAGCGGAAGCGGATCGCCGACGGCTGGCTCGACCCGCGCGAGATCGCCACGGGCAAGCCCGACGCGCTCCCCGCGCTGCCGCCGGGCACGACGCCGCAGGACGCCGCCGCCTGGACGCTCGTGTCGCGAGTGCTTTTGAACCTCGACGAAACCGTCACGAAGAATTGAACCATGAATACCCCGTCGCTTCCGCTCCGGGCTTCTTGTCCGTTTTTCCAAAAAGCCCCGGGCGGAAGCCCGGGGGTTCCCCGAATACTGCATATCCCTCTTGCCCGAGGTGTGTCATGACGCTTGATCGCCACATCCACGAAGCCCGGGCCCGGCTCCTCTCCCGCCGCTGGTTCTTCGGCGACTGCGGAATCGGCCTGGCGGGCATCGCCGCCGGGGCGCTCGCCGCGCGGGAATCCGTGGCCGGCCTGGAGCCTCCCAGGCCCCTGGCCGTGAAGCAGCCGCACTACGCCCCGAAGGCGAAGCGGGTCGTGTATATGTTCCAGGCCGGAGCCCCGAGCCACCTCGAGCTCTTCGACTGGAAGCCCGAACTCGCGAAGCACGACGGCAAGCTCCCGCCGGCCGACCTCCTCAAGGGCTATCGGGCCGCGTTCATCAATCCGAATTCGGCGCTCTTGGGCCCCAAGTACAAGTTTCAGAATTATGGCAAGGCGGGCATCGAGATGAGCGAGCTCGTGCCGCACATCGGCGAAATCGCCGACGACATCTGCCTCATCCGCTCGATGCAGACCGACGCCGTGAACCACGCTCCGGCCCAGGTGCTCATGAACACGGGCTCGCAGCAGTTTGGCCGGCCGAGCTTCGGCGCCTGGACGCTCTACGGCCTCGGCAGCGAGGCGGAAAACCTGCCAGGGTTCGTCGTGCTCACGAGCGCGAAGGGCACGAGCGGCGGGGCGAGCAACTACGGCTCCGGCTTCCTCCCCACGGCCTACGGCGGCATCCCGCTCCGCGGCAGCGGCGACCCTGTGCTCTATCTCTCGAATCCCAAGGGGATCGACCGCGAAGCGCAGCGGGCCTCGCTCGACACGCTCAACAAGCTCAACGATCTGGCCCTCGGCCGGTTTGGCGATCCCGAGATCGCGTCGCGGATCCAGGCCTACGAGCTCGCCTACAAGCTCCAGCAGAGCGCGCCCGAGCTCCTGAACCTGGCCGACGAGCCGAAGGAGACGC
>CAZDTC010000525.1:0-1937 GCA_964508125.1 uncultured Candidatus Kuenenia sp. | reverse complement strand
CAGGCTCTCCGACGGCCTCGTTTTCGGTGACGCTCGCGCTCGCGGGCGTGACGTTCCTCACGGTCGTGGTCGCGGGCATGCTGAAATTCGGCTTCTTCGGGTTTTTCGGCAACCAGGTGCCCTCGATGGACCTGCCGCTGCCCCTGGCGATCCTGCTCAAGCCGATGATCTTCGCGATCGAAATGCTCGGCCTGTGCATCAAGCACCTGATCCTGGCGGTGCGGCTGCTCGCCAACATGGTGGCGGGCCACCTCGTGCTCCTCGGGATCATGGGCCTGATCTCGGCGGCGGCGACCTACTCGATGGGCCTGTGGGCCACGGTCACGGGGATCAGCGTCGTAAGCTGCACGCTCTTCAGCATCCTCGAACTGTTCGTCGCCTTTCTCCAAGCCTACATTTTCACGTTCCTTTCAGCCCTGTTCATTGGCGCGGCGGTGCACCAGCATTAGTCTGACCGCCGTCTCCCCCCCAGACTTCCGTCTTCAGATTTCGTACCGATTTTTCCCTTTTCTCCGGACAACCGTTCGGTCCCCCTTAGCCAAGGAGCTCGATTGATGATCCGTTCGCTGTTCTCGACCCGCACCCTCCTCACCATCGCCGCCGTCGCGGTCACGTTCCTCTGCGCCGATGTGGCCAGCGCCCAGGAGGCCTCCGGTCGCTCCCTGATCGACCTCACGTCGTACTTCGGCGTCGGCCTCGTCGTGATCGGTGCCGCCCTCGGCATCAGCCGGCTCGCGGCTTCGGCCTACGAAGGTATGTCGCGTCAGCCGGAAGTGGCCGGCAGCATTCAGACGGCGATGATTATCGCGGCGGCCCTGATCGAAGGCTTCACCTTCTACGCGTTGTTCATCTGCTCGCAGAAGTGATCCGAGAAGGGAGCCGAAAGCGGCTCCCGACGGACGTCGTCCGGCGGACGGGGCGCGAGGGCTCTCCTCCCCCCGTCCGCCCGGAACGACCGTCGGGTTTCCGCACTCCTCGGCTGCACCACGTCCGATTGTTCACCCCCACCCACGCCCCATGCCTTGGAGCCGCAACGTGACCTCGCCCCACATGATGGCCATTCGTCTCGCGACCATGGTCGCCGTTGCCGCCGGCACGGTCGGCCTGCTGCCGGAGTTTCTGGAGCCCGTCGCGACGGCCGCCACAGCCGTTGCCAGCGACGATCACGGGCATGGCCACGGCCCGGAGATCGGCCACAACCTGCCCGCCGGCACCACGAAAGCGGCGTTCGAGAGCCCGGCCTGGTTCCAGACCGACCTTGCCGTGTGGTCGTTCGCCGTGTTCCTGGCCCTGCTCGCCCTGCTCACGAAGTTTGCCTGGAAGCCGATCATGCAGGGGCTCGAGAAGCGGGAGGAGGGGATCCTCCGCCAGATCGCCGAGACGAAAGCCAGCAACGAGGAGGCCAAGCGGATGCTCGCGTCGTATGAGCGTCGGCTCGCCGAGGCGGCCGACGAGGTACGCGGGATGCTCGAGGAGGCCCGCCGCGACGCCGACGTCACCCGGCAGACGATCGTGGCCGAGGCCCGCAAGGCCGCCGACGACGAGAAAGCCAGGGCCAAGCACGAGATCCAACTCGCCAAGGACGACGCCCTCTCGCAGATCGCCGAGAAGGCCGGCCACTTGGCCGTCGAGGTCGCCGGGAAGTTCCTCCGCGAGAAACTCGGCAAGGACGACCAAGCCAGGCTCGTGCGCGACTCGGTGGCCGGCCTTTCCAGCCGCCCGAGCGTGAACTGAGAACCACAGCGATAGCGATCCGTTGCCTGCACACGACACGATGACCACCGCCGCCAACGCCAACACGACGCACGTCGACATCGCCACCGACCGGGTGGCCAAGATCTACGCGCAGGCGGTCGTCGACGCGGCCGACGCGGCCGGCTGCCGCCGCGAGGTGCTCGCCGAGCTCGGCATGCTCGCCCGGGACGTGCTGCCGAAGG
>CAZDTC010000524.1:0-1941 GCA_964508125.1 uncultured Candidatus Kuenenia sp. | reverse complement strand
GGGATTGAATCCGCTGGGATTGAATGCGCGCGCCAAGATTCGAACTTGGGACCTCTACCTTATCAGGGTAGCGCTCTAACCAACTGAGCTACGCGCGCCCGTGACCGCCGAACAAGGCCCCGCGGCCAAAGGCCGAGTGTAGGTGTGAACCGGTGGTTTTGAAAGGGGCGGGATTCCGGGCCTGCGGCCTGCCGCGGCCGCAAAATGGCGCTGGCGCAGGCGGTGATACTCGGTAACTTTTCAGGGTCCCCTCCAGGAAGGAACCCCCTCCATGACCACGATGGTCCCCCGCTCTGCCTCGTATCGCCACGCCACGGCAACGTCCTTCGCGGCGCCGGCTTTGTTGCTCACCACGTTGTCGGCCACGGCCTCCGCCGCCCAGCCGACGGTCGACTATGCGCTCGGCCTCGCCCCGTTTCAGAACAACGTCGACTACGACCGCGTGTCGCCCGACCAGGGCAAGGCCTGCACGATCAAGATGGAGAAGGAAGGCGGCCTGAACGCCTGGGTCGTGCGCGGGCCGCGCGGCGAGGTACTGCGGTCGTTTGCCGACACGAATGGTGATCGCGTCGTCGATCGGTGGAGCTACTACAAGGACGGCGTCGAGGTCTACCGCGACGTCGATTCCAACCACAACGCGAAAGCCGACCAGGCCCGCTGGCTCGGTGCCGGCGGCAGCCGCTGGGGCATCGACGAGGATGAAAACGGCTCGATCGACGCCTGGAAGGCGATCTCGGCCGAGGAGGCCACCGCGGAAATCGTCGACGCGCTCAAGTCGCGCGAGGCGTCGGTGTTCACCCGGCTGCTGCCCACCAATGCCGATCTCCAGGCGGCCGGATTCGAGGAGCCGCTTCTCAGCGACCTCACCGCCCGAGTCACGGCGGCCGCCAAGGGCTTCGCCAAGCTCGCCGCCGCACCGCAGAACACGCTCGGCCCGCAGACGAAATGGAACAACATGCTCTCGTCGCAGCCGGGATCGCTCCCGGCGGGCACGGCGGGCGTGAGCAAAGACGTGATGGCCTATGACAACGTGGTGGCCCTCGTCGAAGGGGGTGACGGCAAGTCGAGCGGCACCGGGCAGGTGTTCGTCGGTTCGCTCGTGCGCATCGGCGATGCGTGGCGGCCGGTCGATCTGCCGCAACTGCCGGGCATGCAGGGCGAAATCGCGGATGCCGGTGGTTTCTTCGGCCCGCGCGTGGGCGACCGGGCCGCGGGCGCCGGCGGCGGGCAGGAGAGCGAGAAGCTCAAGCCGCTGCTGGCGAAACTGCGCGAGGTGGAAACGAAGCTCTCCTCGGCCGATCCGGCGGGCCGCAAGGCGCTTGCGGGAGAGCAGGTGGGCCTGCTCGAGCAGGTGGTCGCGGCCGCCGAGCCCGCGGAAAAGCCCTTTTGGGTGAAGCAGCTGGCCGAAACCATCGCCGCCGCGGTCCAGGAAGGCGCCCTCCCCGAGGGCATCGCGGGGCTCGAGCGGCTGGCCACGGCCGTCGCGGCCGACGACGGCCTCGTGGCCTTCGTGCGCTTCCGGCTCGCCTCGGCCCGGTACGCGGCAGGCATGCAACAGCCCAACGCCGACATCGCGAAGGTGCAGGCGGCCTGGCTCGACGACTTGAAGCAGTTTGTCGAGCAGCATCCGCAGGCCCCCGATGCCGCCGAGGCGATGCTCCAGATGGGTATTTCGGAAGAGTTTTCGGGCAACGAGAAGGAGGCGCTCGAGCGCTACGCCGCGATCGTGAAGGGCTTCCCGGAGTCGCCATCGGCCCGCAAGGCCCGCGGGGCGGCCCGGCGGCTCGAAAGCGTGGGCAAGCCTCTCGCGCTGGCCGGCACCGGCATCGACGGCCGCCCCGTGGCGCTCGAATCGCTTCGTGGCAAGCCCGTGCTCGTCCACTACTGGGCCACGTGGTGCCAGCCCTGCAAGGTCGACATCGCGCAGCTCCGCGGGCTCTA
>CAZDTC010000523.1:0-1948 GCA_964508125.1 uncultured Candidatus Kuenenia sp. | reverse complement strand
GAGTTCGTGGGGCGGGCATGGACGTGCTGATGCGCTACACGCTGCGCTTGCTCACGTTGGACCAGCTTTCGCGCGCGGCGGCGCTCATCTGCGCCTTGGAACTCGAACGCAAGGAACGGCAAGGCACCCAGGAGGGCAGCCTGGGCGACTGGCCCTTCGAGATCGGGCTTTGGGTGGGAAGCGCCGCCACGCCCAACCGCATGGGCGGTCCAGGCGACAAGCAACCGGGTCAGGAATACACCGCCTACAACCGCACCCGGAAGTTCAAGAGCAACTCCAAGAGCAACCCTTCGCCCATCCCGCTCGAAAACTGCCCTTGGTGCGGTCAGAAGTTCGACAGCGGAGCCTTCCACCTCGTGCCGGATGACAAGAAGCCCAAGGACCTCCGCATCGTCTGCCAAAACAGCAACTGCGCCTTCACGGGGAACAACGCGCTTCCGATCGTGTCGGTGGACGAGCCGATCTACCGCCGGCTGCCGTGCTTCATCATCGCCACGGTGGACAAGTTCGCCTCGCTTCCGTGGGTGGGTGAATCCGGGAAGCTCTTCGGCTGGGTGGATCGACACGACGCCGACGGCTTTTACGGCGCGACCGAGCCCGGCCGGGGCAGGCCCCTTGGGGGACCGCTTCCGCCGCCCAGTCTGATCATCCAGGACGAGTTGCACCTGATCTCCGGTCCCTTGGGAACGATTGCCGGGATTTACGAGACCACGATCGGGTTGCTGGCTTCACGCGACCTTCCCGACGGAAAGAAGCTCGTCCCCAAGATCATCGCCAGCACGGCCACGGTCCGCCGCGCCCACACGCAGGTCCGAGCCCTTTTCGAAAGGATGGAGACGCACGTCTTTCCGCCGCCCGGACCGGACAGACGAGACAGTTTCTTCGCGGTCACCGTCCCGCAGTCCAGGCGGCCAGCGAGGCTCTACGTCGGCGTCGCGGCCCAGGGGCGCAGCCAGAAGGTCGTGTTCCTCCGCACGATGCTGGCCTTGGCAGCCGCCGCCCAGCGACTCTGGGAGGAAAACGGTGGCGCGAAGAACACCGCCAATCCCGTCGATCCATACATGACGACGCTCGGATACTTCAACAGTCTGCGGGAACTCGGCGGCCGCCGCCGAATCGTCGAGGACGAGGTCTGCACACGACTCGAACAATACGGCGACCGCCGCCGTGTCGAGCCGGTCGACACGATGTTCGCCCGTCGCTCTATTCAGCGCGACGTTCTCGAGCTCACGTCGCGCGTGAGCACCGGGCAGGTCTCGGTGACCAAGAGCCGGCTCACCAAGCCGTTCGCCGACGCCGACCACGTCGATACAGCGCTGGCGACCAACATGATCTCGGTGGGCCTCGACATCACCCGCCTGGGACTGATGCTCGTCCTCGGCCAACCCAAGACCAGTGCCGAATACATCCAGGCCACGAGCCGCGTCGGCCGGGATGCGGACCGCCCCGGCCTCGTCGTCACGATCTTCAACATCCACAAGCCGCGGGACCGATCGCACTACGAACGGTTCGGCAGCTTCCACGCGTCGTTTTACCGATCCGTCGAGGCCACGAGCGTCACCCCCTTCTCCCCACGGGCTCTCGACCGGGCCCTCGTCGGGACACTGGTGGCGCTCGTTCGCCATTTCGACCCTCGACTCACTCCGCCCCGAGGAGCGGAACTGGTGGGAGAGTACCGCACCGCGCTCGGCAGCCTCGCCGAGCGGCTCGCCGAACGGGCCCGGGCACACGCGTGGCCTCCGTCGCCGGATCATGGCCAGCAACTCCACGACCAGGTGCTTCACCGGTGTCGCAGCCTGCTCGACGACTGGGTGAACATCGTCGAGGAATTGCGGCAGTCAAGCACTCGCCTGGAATACCAGAAGGAACAGGGAGGTAGCGCGAGGCTTCTCTTCACCTTCCTCGATCCAGACCTCAAGGACGTGGGCAGCGTCCGCCGACGCTTCAA
>CAZDTC010000522.1:0-1948 GCA_964508125.1 uncultured Candidatus Kuenenia sp. | reverse complement strand
CGACCTGATGGTGGCACTTCAGGCAGCTCGATTCCTCGAACCGCTCGGGCAGCATCGGAAAGATCCAGTGGTGGTTGTTGAACCAGCCGTGCTCGGCATGCCACTCGTGGGCCTGCTTGGGCGTGTTCGGCGTATGCGAGGCCCACATGAAGCTCGTGGCGCTCCCCTGCCCCTGGTGGCAGATCGTGCAGCCGAACGTCTGCATCGGATGGGGGCTCGTCGAGCCCACGAACAGGTCGAGGCGCGGATGCGTCGAGTAGGGCTGCGGCACGCCGCGCTGGATCGTGAGCTCGAGCGGCCGGCCCCACGACGGCGATTCGAGGAGCGCCGCCACGGCCACGCCGCGGGCGAGCGTCTTGCCGCCCCCGATCGCCGTGATCACGTCGCCGGGCAGGAGGCCGGCCTTGGCGGCCGGCGACTCCGGGATCACGACGCTCACGGTCGGGTCTTCGGCGCGGAACAGGCCGCGCGGTGCCAGCTGGATGCCGTAGGCCTGCTCCAGTTGCTCGTTGGCGTCGCCCGTGGGGGCGCCGGGAGCCGCGTCTGGCGTCGGCAGCGACACGGCGATCGCCTCGCGCTCGCAGTAAGCGGGCTCGGTGGGCGATCCCGGCAGCGACTTGTCCATCCCCTTGTGGCAGGTGGTGCAGCGGTCGAACCGGGCGACGTCGCGGAAGTTGTTGTTGAGCGTGAGTTGTGGGAGCCAGATCTGATCGACCCGCAGCGGGCCGTTGAAGGCGTCGAGCACGGGAAGTTCGAGCACCGACTTGCCGACGTTTGGCGCCCGATCCTTGAGCGTCTTCGCAAGCTGGCCGAGCTTCTGCCGGTGGTCGGCGAGCGCCTTTGCAGCCGCATCCTCGCCGGCGGTCAACTGCCGCAGGGTGGCCTCGAGCGCCTTGCGGTGCGTGTTGGCGGCCTGGTTTTCGAGCGTGGCGGCGGCAACCTCGGCGCGCTTGGCGTCGGCGAGCGCCAGGAGGGAATCGAGCCGCTCCTGCGAGGCGTCGTCGGCCACGGCGAGTTCGTAGTCGGCGCGATTCTTGTCGAGCTCGGCCTTGCGGAGCTTGAGCTGGCCGGCGAGGAGATCCTCGCGGAACTTGGCCCGCTTGGCGATGTCGCGCATCCGCTCGAGGAGGTCTCCCCGGACCACGAGGCGCTCGGCCGGGTCGGTCTGCGACGTGAGCATGTCGACGTCGAGCTGGGCCCGGTCGGCGGCCTCGGCGTCGGCCGGAACCGTGCGCACCTGGTCGAGGAACGTCTTCACGATGGCCGGGTCGAGGTCGGCCCGCCGCGCCTCGCCGAGCGCCGCATCGAGTTCCTGGGAGCGCGCCTCGTAGCCGCGCGAGTCCTGTTCGTCGACGCGGGCCGCGGCCGACCAGGTCTCAAGTGCCCGGAACTCGCGCTGATACTTCTTCCACGGCCGGTTGTGGTCGACGGCGAGCATCGCCACCGTGGCCAGAAGCAGCAGGATCGCCGTCACGCCGAACACGACGTGCAGGATTTTCAGGTTTCGCCAGGTCTGTTCTGTTGCAGGCATTTTTGAGGCCGGCTGAAGGGCGTTGTGGGGTCGAAATCACACCAAGCCGGGCGCGAAGCCCAAGCCCGGCGCTAAAAATTCAGCGAGAATTCGGGAATGCTGACCAGGTATTTGAGGTTGAGCGTCCAGCGGAGAATCATCTTCAACGGCAGCGACAGCATGAGCAGCATCAGATTCGCCATGATCATGTAGCGCACGAAGCCCATCTTGGCGAAGAAGCCGCGGAACACGGTCACGGCCAGCAGCGGCGGCAGGAGCACGAGGTAGGCCCCGAGCAACACGAGTCCCGGCGCTTCCCGCAGGAGGATATAGCCGACCTGCATGAGCGTGCCGGCGCCCTGCGGCGCCCGCGGCAGCGGCCTGTCGAGCAGGTTCACCCAGAACATCTGCGGCAGGTCGACGTTGTTGAGCACCTCG
>CAZDTC010000521.1:0-1954 GCA_964508125.1 uncultured Candidatus Kuenenia sp. | reverse complement strand
CCTCCGAGATCCAGTCGGCACCCTCCTCGAGGATCGTGGATCGCAGGTCGTCGCCCGAGCAGACGCGGGCCAGCATCCGCGCGAGGATCCCGGCGGCTTCGACCACCTCGTCGTCCTTGTGCGTGAGCCTCACGTGCAGCCGCACGAGCCGGGCGAGGTCGGGATGCTTGGGGCCGAGAGCCGCCACGAGGGCGGGCACGGGCACGAGGCCGCCGATGTGCACGTCGCGCACGCCGCAGTTGATCGGTTTGCGGCCGCCGGCGAAGTTCGTGAAGAAGTGCCGGTGATACTCCTCCACGTAGGTGTCGCGGTGTTTTCCGGGCGTGAGCATGAAGACCACGTAGCGGTCGAGCCAGGCCTCGGCGTCGTAGCCGCGGTCGCGCCGCACGAGGGCGGCGAGCTCGAGGGCGAGCTGGAAGTTGAGCGTGTTCTCACCGGCTCGGAGGAACTGGTGGTAGTGGACGCCGCGCTTGCCCCAAAACTCCGCCTGCTCGCGCAGGATGTCGCCCTTCTCGTTGAGCGGCGTGTAGCTCGACCGCCAGAGGATGCTGTCGGCGTGGGGGCTGCGCGGGGCCACGTAGCCGGGATCGGGCGCGGCAAACTCGGGATAGTCGCGAAGCAGAGCCCGCTGGTCGTAATACCAGTGCACCGGCATGGCCATGGCGTCGGCCACGAGCGATCCCACAAACGCGTTCACGGCCCGGCTCATGCGAGGATCCTCCCGAAAAAGTCGCGGACGCGCGGCACGGGGCAGCGGTCGAGGATATCGGCCGCGGGGCCGTGGGCGAGCACTCGGCCGTCGCCGACGAACGCCAGTTCGTCGGCCACCCGGCGGGCGAAGCCCATCTCGTGGGTCACGAGCACGAACTGCGTGCCGAGCGCCTTGAGCTCGCCGATCATCTCCAGCACCTCGGCCGTCATCTCGGGGTCGAGCGCCGACGTGGGCTCGTCGAGAAACAGCCGGCGCGGCTGCACGACGAGCGCGCGGAGGATCGCGATCCGCTGCTTCTGCCCGCCGGAGAGCTCGGCCGGCCGCTTGTGGGCGTGGGCCGCGAGTTGGAACCGCTCGAGCGGCTCGCGCACGCGATCGCGGGCCGCGGCGGGCGAGAGCCCGTGCACGTGTACGAGCGGGAGGAGGAGGTTGTCGAGTGCGGAAAGGTGGGGGAACAGGTTGTAGGCCTGGAACACGGTGCCCACGGTGCGGCGGTAGGCGCGGAGCGCCGCCTCGTCGCGGGGCAGGGGGTGGCCGTCGAAGGCCACGCTGCCGGCCACCGGCACGTCGAGGCCGGCGAGGATCCGCAGCAGCGTCGACTTGCCACCGCCCGACGGCCCCACGAGCACGAGGGCCTGGATTTCGCCGGTGGTGAGCGTGAGCCGATCGAGCACCGTCGTGCCGTCGAACCGCTGCACGAGGTCGTGGACGTCGAGCCGCATAGCTGCTGTCGAGCGTAGGCGGTGCGACACCGCTTCCGCAAGCGTCACGCGTGCGACGGGAGGCGAATGAACCGGCGCCGTCGTGCCGCCATGCACCCGGCCCCGAGCACCGCCAGCACCCATGCCGCCGGCTCCGGCACGGCTGCAAAGCCGCCGTTCACGAGTCCGTCGCCCACGAAGCCATCGCCAAACGCGAACGCCGACAGCCCGCCCGGGGACGTGTTGTAGGGCCCCGCGTCGAACAGGTTTGCCGACACCGACGCCACCACGTCGTCGAAATCCACCACGCCGTTGTAGTCGAAGTCGCCGTCGGCCCACGTCGCCGGCAGGCCCGTGTCGTAGAGGTTTGCCGATACGAACTGCACCACGTCGTCGAAGTCGACGACGCCGTTCAAGTTCCAGTCGCCGGCGGCCCCGAAGGCCACGGTGAACGAGCCGTCGCCGTTGTTGAGCCAGCCCACCGCCCGCTCGCTCTGCGTCGCCGCGGCGCTCGAGGTGATTCCCGCCGTGCCGCTCCACG
>CAZDTC010000520.1:0-1955 GCA_964508125.1 uncultured Candidatus Kuenenia sp. | reverse complement strand
CGCACCTGGCCGCCAGGCTCGGAGCCGGCGGCGTAGCCGCGGTGCGGGGCGAAGAAGGCCAGCGGGTGGTAGCCCCAGTAATTGCCCAGGTCCGACGTTTCGCCCGAGGGCTGCTCGGTGGGAAACTCGTGGATCGGCATCAGTTCGACGGCCGTCACGCCGAGCGACTTGAGGTAGGGAATCTTCTCGATCACGCCGAGGTAGGTGCCCGGATGCTTCGCGCCGCTCGTCGGGCTGGCGGTGAACCCCTTCACGTGCATCTCGTAGATCACCGTGTCGGCCAGGCCGCGGCGCAGGTGGCGGTCGCCCTGCCAGTCGAACGAGTCGTCGATCACGACGCATTTCGGCGGACGCAGCACGCCGTCGTCGCCGGCCAGGAAGCATCCGGCGAGCGCCCGGGCATAGGGGTCGATCAGCCGGGCGTTGCCGTCGAACCGCTGGCCGCGGTCGGGGTCGAAGGGGCCGTCGGCCTGGAAGTGGTAGAGCTGCCCCGGCTCGACTCCCGGCACGAAGATGCTCCAGATGTCGCCCCAGCGGTCTCTGTTGGGGTCGAGAGCGATGACCTCGGCGGGCTCCGGATCATCGACGTGATCGTAAAGAAGCACCCGCATCGCCGTGGCGGAGCGGCTGTAGACGATGAACTGCACGCCCCGGCCGCGGCCACCGCCGGCGTCGTCGAGGACTGCTCCGTAGGGGAGCCGTTGCGTGAACTGCAACGGCGGCAGGGCCTGTTCGGCGTGCAGCCGTCTGGCGACGGCCTTGGGTTTCCGGGAGATCATGGCGGGAAATCATAACAATTCGCGCCGTTTTCGTTCCTGAACTGACGATGAAACGCCCTCCGGGCAGCGGTATGCTTGGGGTTTCGCCTTCCACGCACGGAGCACGACATGACCAGATCCCACGCATCGCGCCGCACCTCGCGTCGCGAGTTTCTCGGCAACGCCTCCGGCCGGCTCGCCGGGGCGGCGACGCTGGCAGCCCTGGCGGTGCCTCGGGTGCACGCGGCCGGCAGCGACGAGATCCGCGTGGCCGTGGTCGGCTGTGGCGGCCGCGGCGGCGGGGCTGCGGTCGACGCCCTCTCCGTGCCGGGGGGCGAGACGCGGGTGGTGGCCCTCGCCGACGTGTTCGCCGACCGCGCCCAGATCGTGAAGCGGTCGATCACCGAGCAGTTCAAGGAGCGGGTCGACGTGCCCGACGACCGGATCTTCACCGGTTTCGCAGCCTACAAGCAGGCGCTCGACTGCCTGCGGCCCGGCGACATCGCGCTGTTCGCGACGCCGCCGGCGTTTCGCGCGCCGATGCTGGCCTACGCGATCGAGAAGGGCGTGCACACGTTCATGGAGAAGCCGATCTCGGTCGACGGGCCGAGCACGCGCCGCATGCTCGAGCTTGCCCGCAAGGCGGACGAGAAGGGCGTGAAGGTGGCGGTCGGACTGATGTGCCGGCACTGCGACCGTCGCCGGGAACTCTTTCAGCGGCTGCGCAACGGCGAGGCCGGCGACCTGATCTCGTTCCACGGCTATCGCGAACACGATCCGGTGCACAACCTCGACCTCGCTCCCGGCCACGGCGAGATGAACGAGCTGCTCTGGCAGGTCAAGCGATTCCACAATTTCCTCTGGCTGAGCGGCGGCATCTTCAGCGACTACTGCGTGCACCACATCGACGAGGTGTCGTGGATGCAGGGCTCGTGGCCGGTGCGGGCCGACGCCACGGGCGGCCGCCACTACCGCGGCAAGATCGACGACCAGAATTTCGACAACTATGCGATCGAATACACGTTTGCCGACGGCGCGAAGTTTTTCTATTCCAGCCGCGTGATGAAGGGCTGCGACAGCAAGTTCGGCGTGTTCGGGCAGGGCTCGAAGGGAGCGTTCACGATCTCGGGCAGCGGCCACTCGCCGGCGAAGTCGACGATCTACACCGGGCAGAAGGCCGACAAGGAGCACGTGCTC
>CAZDTC010000519.1:0-1955 GCA_964508125.1 uncultured Candidatus Kuenenia sp. | reverse complement strand
AAGGACACCGTCGGAGATCTGGTCGGCCAGTTTGTCAGGATGGCCCATGCTGACCGACTCGCTCGTGAACAGAAACTTTCCTTGTGCCACTGCGGGATTCCTTGCTCGAAAAGTGTGGAAGGTTCGACGATGGAAGCCCGGATTATCGACAGAGAGGGGCTTCATGGCAAGCGGGAGCCCGGGGACGATGACGGCTTGCTTGCCAGCCGCTCCAGAATCAGCCGGGCGGTGGTCGCCGTGGCACCGCGGTGGGCCGCCACGGTGTCGGCTGCCCGGGCTCCGAGCGCGCGGCCCCACGACGGATCGACAAGGCAGCGTTCGACGAATGCACGCAGGGTTGGGCCATCGGTGACCACGCAGGCCGCGCCGGCGGCAAGAAGCGTCTCCACCTCGCGCGCGAAGTTGCGCGTGTGCGGTCCAAAGCACACCGCGGCACCGTAGGCGGCCGGCTCGAGCATATTCTGGCCGCCGCGCTTGCCGTCGAGGCTGCCGCCGACGAAGGCAATCGTGGCGGTGCCCCACCAGGCTGAGAGTTCGCCCGTGGTGTCGACGAGGAGAATCCGAGCCTCGGGATCGGTACCGTCGGCGTCGAGCTGGCTGCGTCGCTGCCAGCGGGAGCCCGAGCGGTCGAGCAGCGCTGCGATCTCCGCGGCCCGTTCCACGTGCCGCGGCACGATCGCGAGCCGCAGCCGAGGGTGCGCTTCCGCGCAAGCGCGAAATGCCGCGAGCGCAAGCTGCTCTTCGGGTGCCTGTGTGCTGCCGGCCAGAAACACGGTGGCGTCCGCGCCGAAGCCGGCGAGGGCACGCAGCCGGAGCACGTCCGGCGCCTCACGATCGCCGCGCACGCCGTCGAATTTCATCGAGCCGGCCACGCTCACCCGCGGCGCGCCGAGGGCTGCGAACCGGGCCGCATCGTCGGGAGAGCGGGCCACCACCGCATCTACCCCGCTGAGCATCCGGCGCACGAGAGGGGCGATCCGGGCGTATCCGGCTGCGCTGCGCTCGCTCATGCGGGCGTTCGCCACCACGATCGGAATACCGCGGCCGGTGACGCGGGCAAGCAGGTTGGGCCACAATTCGAGTTCGCCGAGCACGACGAGATCGGGCCGCACCCGGTCGAGCACCCGGTTCACGGCCCAGGTGAAGTCGAGCGGGCAGGGGAACGCACGCTCAGAGCCGAACCGTTTCGCCGCCACCTCGAGGCCGGTCGTGGTGCTGCTCGAGATGACGCAGTCGACGCTGCCGCCGGCCGCCTCGGCCTGCCGACGAATCTCGGCCGCCAGGCCCGCGAGCAACTGCACCTCGCCGACGCTCACGCCGTGCAGCCAGATGCGCGGTGCCTTCGCGACGGGCGGCGGCTTGATCGCCCCTGTGAACCGTGTCCACGGCGCGGCGACGGGTCGCCCGCCCGAGAGCCGGCGCCATGCCACCCAGGGAAGGGCGAGCACGGCGGCGAGAAGATAGAGAAGGTTGAGGGCCATGCCTGTGTCGCAGGGCGGGACGGTGACGGTTGGGCATTCTACGTGGGGCGAGCGTCTCGCTTGCCGAGAGTGGAGGCCGTATTGGCAAGCGGGACGCTTGCCCCACATGCCGAGGGTTGGGGCTGATTGGCAACCGGGACGGTTGCCCCACCGCGTCAGCCGGCCGCCACGCCGCTCGACTTCGCGCAGCAGTTCTTGAACTTCCTGCCGCTGCCGCAGGGGCAGGGGTCGTTGCGGCCCACCTTCTGTCCGAGGTTGCGGATCGGCTCGATGTTTACCGGCTCGCCCCGCGAATCCTGCGCCGCGGCCGCCTGCTGGGGCTCGGTCTGCGCGGAGAGGGCGGCGGCCGACGGCGCCTCGGCGTGGATCGCCGCCGTCTCGCGGAAGGCGCTCTTCACCGCCGGCTCCTCCACCTGCTCAATGCGGTAGACGATGTCCACCACCCGCTCGTCGATCGCCTTCCACATCAGGTCG
>CAZDTC010000518.1:0-1960 GCA_964508125.1 uncultured Candidatus Kuenenia sp. | reverse complement strand
GAGGCAGCACGTCGAGACACTCGCCGAGGTCGCGGCAGAAGAAGCGATGCCACCCCAGGTTCAGGTGGCGGTCGAGGCTGTTCGCCTTGTATTGCGTGAGCAGCAGCACCCGACGCAGGCCGCTGTTGAGGCAGTTGGAGAGGGCGAAGTCGACGATCCGGTAGGTGCCGCCGAAGGGCACTGCCGGTTTGGCGCGGTGGCGGGTCAGCGGATCGAGCCTGGCGCCCTTGCCGCCGGCGAGCACCACCGCCACCACATCCTGCATGCGCGTCGGATCGGCATCGCTTGATCGCATGAAAACTCTCCTCCCGAAATTCGCGCTCGTTCGGGATGGGCCGTGTCGTCCGTCACCGGGCGAACCTGGGCACTATACGCGGCCCCCCCACGCCCTGGGAAAGCCGGATTTCCGGCCGTCAAGCGGTCTGGCACGGGAGCGGCGTGTTTCCTACGATCCCGCCCCCGTCACCTCTCCCGACAGGGCACTCCATGGCACACCGGACGAAGTCCTCATCCCGCCGCGAACGCGACTCCGATCCGCTCGAGGCCCTCAAGCCGATGCTCGTGCTGGGGTTGCTGGGCACGATCTTGTACGGGGCCTACACGATCATTCAGCGGGGGCCCGGCAGTGGCGGCCCTGGCTGGCAACCGCCCGGCTCGACGGTCGCGGCGTCGGCCCCGGAGGCACCGGCATTTCAGGCGCCGAACGTCGAGGTTCCTCCCGGCCCGGCCACATCCCCCGCCTCGGCCGTGAGCGCCGTGCCACCGCCCCCGACCTTCACGCCTCCTCCGGCACGTGCCGCCGAGACGGCGCCGGATCAGCCTCCGACCTACCTCGCCGCGCAGGCCGCGCCACCGCCGGTCACGGCCCCTCCGCCCGCCGCTCCCGCCCAGCCCGATCCGCTGCCGGCCGCGCCCCTCTCGGCCGCCCGGTCCGCCGGAGGACCCGCTGCGGCCGCGGCCTTCGCGTCCGACTGGGCCGAAGCGCACGACAAACTCGCGGCGGGCCGCTACGCCGAGGCGCTGGCCGTGCTCTCGGTGTGGTACGACGACACGTCACTTGGCGTCGAGGAGAGCCAGCGGCTCGATGACCTGCTCAGCCAACTCGCCGGGACGGTCATCTACTCCCAGCAAGACCTGCTCCTCCCGCCGCACGTCGTGGCCGCCGGCGAGACGCTGCAGTCGATCGCCGCTCCGCTCGGCGTGCCCTGGCAACTCCTGGCCAAGATCAACGGCGTGGACGATCCGGCAAAGCTGGTTCCCGGCGAGCAATTGAAGGTGCTGCGCGGGCCGGTCGATGCGGTGGTCAGCGTGGCGCGCGGGCGTCTGAGCCTGCAGGTCGGCGGCAACTACGGTGGAAGTTTCCCGGTCGTGGTCGGCCGACAGGTTCAGGATCGGATCGGTGCGTCACTCGCCGTGATCGACGTACGGCGGGGTGATGTCGGCAGCGCCGCCGGCGGCCCGGCGACACAGGTTGCCTACCTCGCCAGCCCCGGCGGAAAGTCGATCGTGCTTGGCGACGGCCTGTCGATCGAGGCCGTTGACGACCCGGCCCAGATCGCCGACCGGGCTCCGAGCACGAGCCTCGTCGTCGCCGCGGGGGATCTCGACGAGATCATCGATATCCTCGGCCCTGGCTCGCACGTCCTCGTGCGCAAGTGATCCTCGCCCGCGAGGGTCGAGGCGAACGCTACTTCTTGATCAAGTCCCGCACGGTCATGCCGCTCGGGATCATCGGGAGCACGTGCTCCTGGTACGGCACCTGCACGTCGAGGATCGCCGGGCCCTTGGCGTTGATCATCCGCTCGAGCGCCGGCACGAGATCCTTCTTCGCCGAGATCGTCTCGGCCTGCCAGCCGAAGCCCTTGGCGATCGCCACGAAGTCGGGATAGCGGCTGCCTGGCGAGATGCCGTCGCCCTGGCCGCAGGCTTCCGGGTGGTCGACCGGGCCGAGGTAGGTGTG
>CAZDTC010000517.1:0-1963 GCA_964508125.1 uncultured Candidatus Kuenenia sp. | reverse complement strand
CAGTTGGCGGTGACGAGATCGATGTTGTCGGCGACGAAGCGGCGGTCGAGCACGGGGCGGTCCTCTCGGGGGAGCCGGAGAATATACTGTCGCGGAGCCATGGCCGAAGCCGAATCCACCGCCGTAGCCGATCCCGCAGAGAGCGTCGTGGTCGCGCCTCTTCCGGCCGCGGCCAAACCGGCTTCACGCGGCAAGCCGGAGCGGCAGCCCCGCTATCACGTGGTGCTCTGGAATGACGACGACCACACCTACGAGTACGTCGTCAGGATGCTCAAGCAGCTCTTCGGCCATCCGCCAGAAACGGGGTTTCGGCTCGCGAAGGAGGTCGATGCGACGGGCCGGGTGGTGGTGCTCACGACGACGAAGGAGCACGCGGAGCTGAAGCGCGACCAGATCCACGCCTTCGGGGCAGATCGGCTTCTCGCCCGCTCGAAAGGCTCGATGTCGGCCTCGATCGAGGCCGAGTAGTGTGGGGCAAGCGTCCTGCTTGCCATCGTGCACCACCATCCTCCATCCGGCGTGCCTGGCATGGGCCTCCGGATCCTCACATTCCCGCGAGCTCGGGCCGGAGCTTGTCGGGTTGCTCGTCCTTCACCTCCGTGAGCGTGGCCTCCGTGAGCAGGAGCGTGCCCGCCACGCTGACCGCGTTCTCGAGCGCGATGCGCACCACCTTCGTCGGGTCGACGATGCCCGCCTCCACGAGATCGCAATACGTGCCGCGGGCCGCGTCGAAGCCGTGGTTGCCCGTGCCGCGACGCAGGTCCCCGACCACCACGCCGCCGTCAGCCGCCGAGTTTTCCGCGATCGTGCGCGTGGGGATCTCGAGCGCGTGCTTGAGGATCCGCACGCCGGTCCGCTCGTCGCCATCGCACTCGTGCTCGAGCGGCTCGAGGGCGTCGATCGCCCGCAGGAGCGTGAGCCCGCCACCGGGCACGATCCCCTCCGCCACGGCGGCCTTCGTGGCGCTGATCGCGTCGGCGAGGGCCTCCTTGCGGCTCTTGAGCTCGGCCTCGGTCGGCGCGCCCACGCGGATGATCGCCACGCCGCCGGCGAGCTTCGCCAGCCGCTCGTCGAGCTTCTCGCGATCGTAGTCGCTCGTCGTCTCCTTCGCCTGGCGGCGGATCTCCTCGCAACGGGCGGCGATCGCGGCCTTGTCTCCCTTCCCGCCGATGATCGTCGTCGTGTCGCGTTCGACCACCACGCGGTCCGCCGAGCCGAGGTCGGCCGCCTTGACCGCGTCGAGCGTGATCCCGAGGTCGGTCGAGATGAATTTTCCACCGGTGAGAATTGCCATGTCCTGCATGAGATCCTTGCGGCGATCGCCGTAGCCCGGCGCCTTCACGGCCACGCACTCGAGGATCCCGCGGAGCCGGTTCACGACGAGCGTCGCAAGGGCCTCGGCCTCGATGCTCTCGGCGATCACCACGAGCGGCCGCCGTACCGGCACCATCGTTTCCAGAAACGGCAGAAACTCCTTCAAGCTCGCGATCTTGCCCTCGTAGAGCAGGAGGAGCGGATGCTCGACGACGGCCTGCTGCCGCTCGGCGTCGGTGATGAAATACGGGGACAGCAGGCCACGGTCGAACTGCATGCCGTCGACCACCTCGATCGAGGTCTCCGTGCCCTTCGCCTCCTCGACCGTCACGACGCCCTCGCTGCCCACCCGCTCCATCGCCTCCGCCACGAAGTCGCCGAGGGCGGCGTCGTTGTGGGCGGAGATCGTGGCCACCTGCGCCTTTTCCTTCCGACTCGCCACCGGACGCGAGAGTCCCCGGATCGCGGCCACCGCCGTCTTGAGCCCCCGGTCGAGCCCGCGCTTGATGTCGACGGCGCTCGCCCCGGCGGCGAGGTTCTTGAGGCCGTCGGCGAAGATCGCGTGGGCCAGGAGCGTGGCCGTGGTCGTGCCGTCGCCCACGACGTCGGCCGTGCGCTCGGCCGCCTCGCGGAGCATGTGGGCGCCGAG
>CAZDTC010000516.1:0-1968 GCA_964508125.1 uncultured Candidatus Kuenenia sp. | reverse complement strand
TTGGCTCCAACCTCCTTGATGGCGGCGGCGCTCGCGCTCGCGTTTGCGTCGCACTTCTGCTTCTGCTGATCGTTGGCCGTCGCTCGCAGCTCGATCTCCCGCATGCTCTGCTCGTGCTTCTCCTTGGAGCGCTGCGAGTAGAACTTCCACGCGGCTCCGCCACCGGCGACCGCCAACACGGCGAGGATCACGGTCGAGGCGTTGCCCTGCCCGTTGGCGGGCAGGAGCTTGCTGAGATCGCTGCCGGCCGTGTCGGGCTGCGCCGTTCCAGCGTACGTGGGCTGCGCCGTGCCGTACCCCGAAGCCGGCACGGTAGGCGTCATCGCCGGGTAGGCCGGAGCGGGCATCGACGCGGGGACCGGCACGGGGGGCGTCGCCGGCGTCATCGGCACCGCGCCGGGCGGCAGCGGCGCCGCGGGCGTCGGCACAGGCGCAGCGGGCGTCGGAAACGGCGGACGAGCGGCGTCCGGCATCATGGGAACTTGCATGCGGTCCTCCTTGGCAGATTCGTACCTCGTGTAGAAGCAAGCTCCCGGCTCGAACGTGCAGTTCTCCATGCCGAGGAACATCGGACGGCACTCGCCGGCCCTGAACACGCAAGCGTCGCCGGCCGCGTCTGAGTCTGCGAGAAGCGCAACGTCGGAGCCGGCGTCTGCGGTAGCGTCGACATCATCTGAAAGCTCGATCGCGGCCGGGATGTGCATGCGGCGCTCACAACTGCGCGCGCTTCAGGCGCTCACCATCGCCGCGTAGATGCCGCCAGCCGCGAAAAGCCAAGGGGCGCCGACTAGCGACGCCACGACGCCCTCCAGACGATGGTCCTCGGGGGCGACAACGTACCCGACCACCGCCGCCACTGCCGCCGACGCCGCAGCGACCGCAAAGAAGCCCGCCCCGCGAGCCCTGCGCTTGTTGCGCCGCATCGGCTTGCACCCAGCTTGCCGCTGGACGGCGTAGGCGATGGCGACGGCCTGCTTCTGCGGGCGGCCGGTGTGGATCAGCTCGCGGATGTTTTCTGAACGAACAGCAGGCGAGCACCCTCGCTTGAGCGGGTTACGGCGCCTCATGCTGACACGGTCGCACGACTCTGCGTTCGTGAGAACGATTCAGCGTCGAGCCGTCGGACGACTCAAGGCAACACCAAGACCAAGAGCCGCCACGCCGAGCAGCGCCACCGTCCACATGCCGCCGCCGGAGGGCCGCTTCTGGGTCGCCGGGCCCGCCGGTTGGCCGCCGGCGACTGTTGCGCCTCCCGGCTGGGTCTTCACGGGCACAAGCTCGTCAGCAAGCTCGGTCTTGAACTTGGTCAGGACGCAGTTGTACTCGTCGTTGCGATCCATCGCGTCGGCAGCGTGAAACACGAGGATGCCGTCGACCCACTTGAGGTGCCGCTGCCAGCTTTGCAGCCACTCGCCCCACCGGGCCTTGTAGTCCGCGCTGACCGAAGAGTCGCGCACGATCTTGGAGAAGTCCTTGAGGAGCGCGTCCAGCTCGTGGGCTTGCTTCTTGGCGGCGGACGGCCAGACGACAGACAGCCCGTGGTCGGGCTTGACGCATCCGGTCCAGTTGAAGTCTTCACCGAGCGAGGCAGCAACGTACATGGCAGCGCAAACGATCGCACGGGCACGCGGGGGAGGGAAGGATGAGCGTTACGCCCAGTAGTATTCACACAAATTGTGCACGACCCATTCATCGTACTCGTCACCCACTTGGAAGCGCACCACCAAGTTTTTCGGGTAAACCCGCTCGTCCGGGTACAGCTCATCGTCAACGCTACGGATGTCGATGCTGGCACCGGACTTTGTCGGGTATTGTTTCATCATGGCGCCAGCGAGCGCGAGCGCGCCAGCGATGCCTGTTCCCATCCGCTCGTCACGAGCATCATCGTAGGGCGAGTCGTAGTACGCGACGGTGAAGCGGCCTTGCTGCAGACGAGTAAGCAGCGCGTTCGTCGGGTTCGGCGGGCTG
>CAZDTC010000515.1:0-1971 GCA_964508125.1 uncultured Candidatus Kuenenia sp. | reverse complement strand
CGGCCTTCGCCGTGTGGCCGAGCGCCGCTTCGGCGGTCGCGAGGTTCGTGCGCGCCGCGTCGGCCCAGCGGCTGTCGGGGGCGTTTTCCAGGATCATCCGGCCGAGGTAGTCGACGGCCGTCGCGTATTCACCTTCGGCGAGCGTGAGCACGCCGAGCCAGTAGGTGGCGTCTTCCTTCATCGCGTCATAGATTCGCCGCAGGCCATCCGCCTGCTCGGGTGGCGCCCGCTTGACGACGTCCGCGATCACGGTCGCCGCCGGCCGGGCCTGGAGATACGCCGTTTTCGCGCCGTCCGGCCCGTCGAGGTCGCCGCGAAACTCCCGCAGCCGCGCGGCGTAGAGCGGCCGCACTGTTCGCGATGCCCCGCGTCCACCCGGCCCTGCCTCCTCGAGTGCGATCAGCAGGGGCGCGAGTTCCCGCGCAGCTGCGGCAGACACGGCTGCAGCCGCCTCGCGGCGCCGCCGCAGCGTCTCCCAGGGGAAGTCCCAAAGCCTCACGCGGCCGTCGGCGGCGGAGACAGGCAGGGCTGCGACAGCCGCGTTGCCGAGATCGGTGGCCGTGATCGCGAGGTCGATCCGCGTGCTGCCGGCGAGTTGGCCGTCGAGAACGTGCATGCGGCGGGCGAGGTTCACCGGGGCCGCCGGCACGAGCACCGACAGTCGCTCCACGTCGGCTGCCTGCACCGGATAGGGGCGATCGGGCAGCGACAGCGCCCGCAGGACCGCAGGATCCGAGGCCGCCTGCCGCGCGGTAGCCACGCCCGCGTTCCCCGGCCCCGGCACCGGCATGCCGTAGACGGGTTCGAAGAGGTGGCACTCGCCGCCCGCCACGAGCGCCGGAAGCCACGGGCGAAGCGTGCCTGCGGCCGGGTCGCCCGTGGCGAGCATCACGCCGTCGAGCCCGGCATGACGAAGCAACTCCAGAAACACCCACGCCCGCTGGGCTCCGCTCGCGCGTCCTGCGAGCAGCACTTCGCCGAGGGAAAACCAGCGCGTGCCCGGATTCGCGTCGGTCGGCACGAGCGGCGGATCGCTCGTGAGCGCGAGTGATCGCACCGTCCATTCGAACAGGTTGCGGGCCACGTCGAGATCGTCGACCGCATCGCCGCGGGCCGTGGCGGCGATGTCGGCAAGCCAGCGCTGGTCGCGCAGCGCCACTACGTCGTCCGCGGCGTCGAACACGCCGCTCCCGAGCGCTTCCGCGGAAGCCACCGCCGCCAACGTCGGCGGCAGCGTGGCGTGGAGCGGGTCGAGCGTCCAGCCCGCGCCGGCGTCGCCGCCCGCCAACACCACCCCATGGCTCCACTGGTTGAGGCGGTCGAACACCTGCGCGAATGCCGCGGCCTCGTCGTAGCCATCGAGGCGTCCGAGCACCGCCATCGCCCCATCGAGCAATTGCTGACGTACGGCCGGCGGCATCGCCTGGGCCGGACGCGCCGGGGGCCCGGAAGAATCGGAGCGGACGGTGGGGCCCGACGGGTCGCCGCCGCAGCCTGCGGCCAGCGCGAGCAGGAACGCCGCGATCGACAGCCTCCGCGCGCGGCGCATCCTCGCGCCGCCGATGCCGCTCATGCGTGGTGCCCCATGGCGGCGTCGCAGGCCTGCCGCGCCTCGTGAATCCGCAACACCCGCTCGATCACGCCCTGCAACCGGTCGAGGGGCACCATATTCGGTCCGTCGCTGGGGCTCGAATCCGGATCGGGATGAGTCTCGAAGAACACGCCGTCGATTCCCACCGCCGCCGCCGCCCGTGCCAGCGGCTCCACGAGCTCGCGATCGCCGCCGGTCGCGCCGCCGAGGCTGGCGGGTTGCTGCACCGAATGCGTCGCGTCGAAGATCACGGGCACGCCGAACGAGCGCATCGTGACGAGGCCGGCGAAGTCGTTGACGAGCCGACCATACCCGAAGAAGGTGCCTCGCTCGCAAAGACAGATGTCCTGGCAGCCGCCGGCGAGAAGTTTGGCGATCGG
>CAZDTC010000514.1:0-1971 GCA_964508125.1 uncultured Candidatus Kuenenia sp. | reverse complement strand
AACTCGCCTGCATCGACTTGCCGAGCCCCATCTCGTCGGCGAGCACGGCGCCGTGCCGCGGCAGGAGAAACGCCATGCCGTCGAACTGGAAGGGAAACGGCGGCCGCGGAAACTCGAGCCGGCTCGTCTCCAGGATCGTCTCGAGGTCGGGCTGGAGGAGGAAGAAGAACCGTTCGGAAAGCTTGACGACGTCGCGGGGCGGGAGGATGCGGGTGCGCTTCGCTGGCGGCGGCGCTTCGGCGGCGGGGCCGGCGTCGTGAACGCGCGTGGGGGAGCGTCGCGGCGCTGCAGCCGGCTGGGCAACCGGCGGTGCAAATGAAAAGCCGCCGACGGTGGGCGGCGTGGTGAGGAGCGGCACGCTCACGACGGCGGGCGTCGGCACGTCGACCGGCAGCCGCAGCGCGGCGGGCGCAGCGATCCGTGGATCGATCGCCGCGAGTAAGCCCGCGGCCGGCAGCGCGAGATCCGCCGCTCGCAGCGAACGCACCGGGGCGGGCGATGGAGGCGTGGCGGTCATCGATCGGCCGAGCCGGTGGCCCGCTCCTCGCGAGGTCAGTGCTTCTGCGCTTCCTCGAGCGCGGCCCGGATCCGCTCGAACGGCTCGCGGAGATCGACGGCGGCGGCCAGCGGCGCGAGCGCGTCGCGGAGCGTGGCCGCAACTGCGTCGTCGCCCGCCGGGCCACTCACCCGCGCTGCACCCAGTTCGAAGCCGCTCGCCGTATCAGGCCCCGTCACGAGGGCCACCGGGAGATGCGTGTGCGGCCGCACCGTCAGCATCGACTCGACGTCGGTGAGCACGACCAGCGGCGCGAGCGAACCCTCCGCGAGCAGCGTGGCCCCGATCTGCTGGCCGTGGAGGTGGCCCTGGAGCGTCGCCCCGTAGAGGATCTGCTGCGCCCGCGACACCTTCACCGGCGCCGTGCAGTGAAACTCGAGCGGCCGGCCGGCCGGGTCCACGAGCAGGTAGCCGCCGAACAGGCCGTGCGTCGGCGAGTCGACCGTCGTGAGAAAGCCATAGGCGGGGGACGGCGAAGCGCGGTCCGTGGACATCGATGCACGGCTCCCCTGGAATCGGCAGCCGCCCGGTGCGGCCCTTCGACCCATCCATCGGGCGTTGCCGGGGGCCACTTGAGCCCCCGGGCGGTGCGGCCGGACGCGGCACCCGCGCCGCAGCCGCGCCGTAACCTGGGAAAACCCTGACGGCTGGATCGGAAAACCTCCCGCTCGTGGAAACTCCTGCCCATCCTGCCTACGATAGTCCACGCGGACGGTGTCGGAACGCCGCCGTCGCACCCCAGGAAGTGTTTGCCATGCACGACGGCCCGCCCGTGTTCACGCAGTTCGAGATCTCGGCCAGTTCAGTCGCGTCGGGGTCGAACCCGGCCCTCAATGCCGACCCGAACGAGACGAATCGCCTGCTCCGTGACATGATCGCTCTGCAGATGAAGTCGTGCGAGCTGCTTGCGGAGCTCGTCAACCAGGTGTCGCTGCAGCAGCGGCAGCGGGTGGCGGAACTGAAGGCCTGGAAGGAGGCGAATCCGGAACTCGCGGCGTCGTGCCGCCAGGCGGCCGAGTCGCTCTCCAAGGTGCACACCGAGTTTCTGGCGAGCATCGCCCGCGACGCCGCCGAGAACGCCGAAGACTTCACCGACAGCGAATACGCGCTCGGCGAGTTCATCGACCGCTACGGCCCGCGACTGGCCCACTTCAACGGCGTGCTCCAGCTCTTCGCCCAACTCGGCGCCCCCCTCCCCCAAACCGGCCCGGCCAACAACGGCTAGTCCGCCATGGCCACCGCCACTTCTCCCAAGCCCCCCGTGTTCGATGTCGCGAGCGACGCAGCCATCGCTGCAGCTCGCGCCACGCTCGATGCGCACGTCGTCGAGATGATGGCTTGGCACTTCCACGAGTCGACCGGCTGCCCCTTTTGGCTCGACTACGCGAAGAGCCTGGCGTTCAATCCGCTCACCG
>CAZDTC010000513.1:0-1976 GCA_964508125.1 uncultured Candidatus Kuenenia sp. | reverse complement strand
CGCCGCAGGTGACGAGCAGATCGCGGCAGGCGACGAGCGCCGCATGCACGTCGAATCCGGGCACGCTCCGCACGCTGCCCGTCGCCGGGCGTCCCTGGAGCGAGTCTTGGGCGATCATCACGACGGGCCGGTGAAACCTCTCCGCGAGCCGGCCGGCGACGATCCCGATCACGCCGGGGTGCCAGCCCTGGTCGGCGAGCACGAGAGCCGCGTCGTGTTCCGGATCGAACCGCTCGCGGGCCTGCTTCGTGGCCGCGAGGAGGATGCTGCGCTCCTCCGTTTCTCGGCGGGCGTTGAGCTCGTGGAGGTAGGTGGCGAGGCTCGCCGCCCGGGCTTCGTCGGCGGTGGTGAGCAGCTCCACGCCGCAGGCAGCCTGGCCCAGCCGGCCGGCGGCGTTGAGCCGGGGCGCGAGCCGGAAGGCCACGTCTTCGCTCTCGAGATGCGATTTCTCGTCGAGCTTGGCGAGCCTCAGCAGGTGGGCGATGCCCGGGCCGCCGCGCTTGCGCAGGCACTCGAGGCCGTGCTTCACGTAGATCCGATTCTCGTCGAGCAGCGGCACGACGTCGGCCACCGTGCCGAGGGCGGCGAAGCCCATCCCTTTGAAGAGCATCTCGCGGAGCCGGGGCGTCACCTGCTTGGCCCCGCTCGCCCGCGTGGCGATCGCCCAGGCGAGTTTGAAGGCCACGCCCGCGCCGCAGAGCTCGCCGAAGGGATAGGCCGAGCCGGGCAGCCGCGGGTGCACGAGCACATCGGCTTCGGGCAGCGTGTCGCCGAACGAGTGGTGGTCGGTGACGATGAGCTCGAGCCCGAGATCCCGGGCATGACGTGCCTCGGCGACGCTCGCGATCCCGCAGTCGACGGTGATCACGAGGTTTGCACCCTGCGCCGCGAGTGTAGAGAGGGCCTGGGCGTTGAGTCCGTAGCCCTCCTCGAGCCGGTCGGGCACATACCAGGAGGCATTCGCGTCGAGCGCCTCGAGGCAGTTCATGAGGATCGCCGTCGCGCACATGCCGTCGGCGTCGTAGTCGCCGTAGACGACGATCCGGCGGCCGGCCTGCGCGGCGGCGAGGATGCGATCAGCGGCCTCGGCCACGCCCGGCAGCAGATCGGGGTCGCGGAGGTCGGCCATCGTGCCCGCGAGAAACGCCTTCACGTCGCCCGCATCGGTCAGGCCACGGGCGGCGAGCAGCCTGGCTACGATCGGCGATACGCCGGCCGACCGCTCGAGCGCTGCGACGAGAACCCCGTCGTGGGGCTGAATGTGCCAGCGTTTGGGCATCGGCCGACTCCCTCCGGAACGGTCGCCGAGTATAGGGGATCGGACGCGTCCGAGGATGGTATAGTGCCGGCCCCGCGACGCCCGCGGGATCAGTGCCGCACGGAGGTTTTCATGGTGGTCGCCGACCTGCCGCTCCCCACGCTGCCGCCGAAGCCCAAGCGGGGCGACGTGCCGAAGGACAAGGTTCTCTGCGAGTATTGCACGGCGAAGTGCTGCCGCTACTTCGCCCTGCCGCTCGAGACGCCGACGACGCGCGAGGAGTTTGAATACATCCGCTGGTTCCTCCTCCACGACCACGCCACCGTGTTCACCGAGGATGGCGATTGGTATGTGTGCGTGCACACCGAGTGCAAGCACCTGCAGGCCGACCATCGGTGCGGAATCTATGAGACACGGCCGCAGATCTGCCGTGAGTACACGACGAAGGACTGCGAGTACGAAGACGACTGGGTGTACGACCAGTACTTCGAGACGGCCGAACAGGTCGAGGAATACATGGACGCCGTGCTCGGCCCCGGCGGCAAGGAGATCGGCGACGGCCGGAAGCGGAAGAATCGGCGCCGGTCGATCCGCGGTCAGAAGCCGCCCCTGCTCCCGATCCTCTGAGATCTGAATAGGTGCCAGCCACCAAATTTGGAGAAGCTGGCGAACCTGACTACCCATCTTGCCTAAATTTGGTGGCTGGCACCTTATGATC
>CAZDTC010000512.1:0-1979 GCA_964508125.1 uncultured Candidatus Kuenenia sp. | reverse complement strand
TCTGTGAGAGATACCAGGAATCGGGACTGTTGTAAGCGATCCGAATCAGCCGTCCCAGCGGTGGGCCTTGTCGTCGAGCCCCGCGAGCAGGGTCGGGGCCATCACACGGATGCCGCGGAAAAGCCGGTTGTTCGCGAAGCGATCGATGAGCCCGCCGCAGCCCGTCTCGCCCAGCGGTGCGACCACCCGGATTCCGGGCGACGTGGGAGTCATGTAGAGGTTGCCCCGCTCGTCCATGGCAAAGCCGTCGGAGCCGATGTCGGCGAATCGCCTGCGCTGCCCGAGCCGGCCCGGTCCTTCCACCGAAAACGCAAACGTGACATTCGCCCCGAGGTCGGCCACGTAGAGTGTCTTGCCAACGGGGGCGCGAGGGCGTTGCCATTGGGCCGCGTGAATCCACCGGCGACGCGCTGCACGGAGCCTCCGCCCAGCGCGACCCAGTCGACGGCCTCTTCGGCGGGTTCCAGTTCCTCAGGCGTGCGGCCGTAGGCTGGATCGGTGAACCACACACCGCCCATGGCGTCGATGGCGAGATCGTTGGGGGCGTTGAACCGCTTCCCATCGACGGTCTCAGCGAGCGGCGTGATGGCCCGGGTCGGCGGCGGCCGTGCCACAGGTAAGGACGAGGAGCAGCCCGAACATTCCGCAGTTCTTCATGGGGATTCCTCGCTGGGAGTTCACTGCTTCGTCACCGCGTCGTCGAGGCAGAGGATCGTGCTGGCCACCACCGTGAGGGCGGCGTGCTCGACCGGGTCGAGGCCCGGCGTGGGCGGCTTCTCGCCGACGGCGAGCAGCGCGCGGGCGGCCGCCGGATCGCGGGCGAAGTCGGCGCGGGCACGGTCGTGGCCGCGCCTGAGGATCGTGAGCTGCTCCGCCGACGGCGGCCGCGCGAGCACCAGCCGGAAGCCGTGCGCGAGCCGGGCGTCGGCCGCCGCGCCGGCCTCCGTCATCATCCGTTCGGCGAGAAACCGCGAGGCTTCCACGTAGGTCTCGTCGTTCATCAGGTTGAGCGCCTGCAGCGGCGTGTTGCTCCGCGGCCGCTGCAGCGTGCACGTCTCGCGAAACGGCGTGCCGAAGGCGAGCAGGGCCGGGTGCGGGATGCTCCGCTTCCAGAAGGTGTAGAGGCTGCGGCGGTAGAGCGACTCGCCGTGGTCCTGCACCCATGTCTTCACGGTGTCGGGGCTCGTCGGGGCCATCGTCTCGTAGAGGCCGGGGGGATGGTAGGGCCGCACCGACGGCCCGCCAAGCTGCGGCACGAGCAGCCCGCTCACCGCCAGGGCCTGGTCGCGGACGAACTCGCCGGCCAGCCGAAACCGCGGCCCGCGGGCGAGCAGCCGGTTGTCGGGATCCCGGGCCAGGAGGTCGGACCGCAGCCGCGAATCCTGCCGGTAGGTGGCGCTCGTGACGAACAGCCGCATCAGCCGCTTCACGTCCCAGCCGGTGCGCACGAACTCGGTGGCCAGCCAGTCGAGCAGTTCGGGATGACTGGGGGCCGCGCCCTGGGAGCCGAAGTCTTCGCTCGTCTTCACGAGGCCGGCGCCGAACACCTGCTGCCAGAAGCGGTTCACGGCCACGCGGGACGTGAGCGGATGGCCGGGATCGACGAGCCACCGCGCGAGGCCGAGGCGGTTGGGCGGCAGGCCCGGGGCCAGCGGCGGCAGCACGGCGGGCGTGGCGGCCGTCACCTTCTCGCCCGGCTTGTCGTATTGCCCGCGGACGAGGATGAAGGTGTCGCGCGGCGCGGCCATCTCCTCCATCACCATGCTCGCCGGATAGGAGAGATCGACGTCGGCGATCTGCTTCTGCACGGCGGCGATTTCGTCGTCGAGCTTCCGCGCGGCGGAGGTCGTGGCGGCGTAGGCGGCGGCCAAGGCCGCGCGCTCGGCGGGGGAGCGGTCGGCAGCCGGCGTGGCCGCGGCCGCGGTCACCTCGATTTTCTCGGGCTTGATGCCGCCAATGATCACCCCTTGGTGTGCGAA
>CAZDTC010000511.1:0-1983 GCA_964508125.1 uncultured Candidatus Kuenenia sp. | reverse complement strand
AGAGGCCTTCGCCTTGGAGCGACGCATAGATCTCGGCGATGCGCACTGCGGAGGCTCCGCTGGTCAGGAAAAGCGCCTCAGCCGCGGATCTTCCGCGCCGGCTGCGGCGAATCCCGCCGCCCGTAGGAGGCATGAATCGCACGCGCCGCAGGGCCGCCCCGCCGCGTCGGGGTCGTAGCAGCTCGTCGTCAGGCCGTAGTCGAGACCGAGGTCGAGGCCCATCCGGACGATCTCGGGCTTCGTGAGCGTGGCGAGTGGCGCGAGAATCTCGAGTGGCCTGCCCTCCACGCCGGCCTTCGTGGCGACTTTCGCCACCTGCGCGAAGGCGGCGATGAATTCGGGCCGGCAGTCGGGGTAGCCGCTGTAGTCGATCGCGTTCACGCCGATCACGAGCGCATTGGCACCGCGGGTTTCGGCCATCGCCATGGCGAGCGCGAGAAACACGGTGTTGCGGGCGGGCACGTAGGTGACCGGGATATCCGCGCTCATCGCCTCCGCCGAGCGGCCTTTGGGCACCGCCACGGCCCGGTCCACGAGCGCGCTGCCGCCGAACGCCGCGAGGTCGACCGGCAGGATCACATGGTCGGCGATGCCGAGCGCGGCGGCCACGGCGCGGGCGCTCGCGAGTTCGCAGCGGTGCCGCTGGCCATAGTCGATCGAGAGCGCGGCGAGGCGGAAGCCCTCCCGGCTGGCCCAGGCGGCGGCGGTGGCCGAGTCGAGCCCGCCGGAGAGGAGCACCACGGCGGCGCGTCCTGCGGCCGGCTGCGTTTCCAGAGCCGCTTTGCCCGCATCCGGTTTCATGGCACACTCTCTTCCATCATGAGCCACTCAATGCCACGCCCATCGCGGGACCAGTTGGAGACCTTCGCCAACCAGTTTCCGGGTCGCGACTATCTGATCGAGATCGTCTGCCCGGAGTTCACGTCGATGTGTCCGAAGACCGGCCAGCCCGATTTCGGCACGCTCACGTTTCGCTACGTCGCCGACGCCCTGTGCGTGGAGCTCAAGAGCCTGAAATTGTATCTCCAGGCGTTTCGCAACGAAGGCATCTTCTACGAGAACGTCACCAACCGCATCCTCGACGATCTCGTGGCCGTGCTCAAGCCGCGGCGGATGACGCTCGTGGCCCACTTCACGCCCCGCGGCGGCATCAGCTCCCGGATCGTCGTCTCGCATCCTTCGGGCGACCACATGCCGGCCGCCGGCTGATTCGCCCCCATCTGAAAGGCCGCTCCGCGATGGCAAAATCCGCGCCCGTGCTGCTCTCCGCCCTCGCCGACGAGGCGGCGTTTCACTTCACCGCCGTGGAGCAGTTCTCCGCCCTCTCCGCGCTTGGCCTCGAGTACTACAGCCTTCGCCACATCGACGTGGGCAAGGGCGTGAAGAACGTGATGAAGCTCACGCTGCCCGAGATCCAGAAACTTCGGCACCTCGAAGATGAATATGGCCTCAACGTCGCGTCGATCGCCTCGCCGATCGGCAAGGTGAAGCTCGTCGACAAGGCCGACGGCACGAAGAACGTGTACGTGCCGTTCAAGCAGTATCTCGCCAAGGACGTGGCCCGAGCCTGCGAACTCGCCCACGCCTTCGAGACGAAGCTCATCCGTGGCTTTTCCTTCTATCCTCCGAAGGGCGCGAAGCCCGAGGCGTACCTGGAGGAGGTGGCCGATCGGCTGGGGCAGATCGCCGAGGCCTGCCACCGCTCCGATCTCACGTTCGGCCTCGAAGTGGAGGCCAATCTCGTCGGCCAGACGGGCCGCCTGCTCGCCGAGATCCATCGCCGCGTGAACCACCCTGCCCTCGTGCTCGTGTTCGACGCGGCCAATCTCACCGTGCAGGGCTATTCGACTGCGGAGGTGTATCGCGAGTGGGAGGCGATGAAGCCGGGGCTCGGCTGGGTGCACATCAAGGACTACCGCAAGGTGTCGGGCAAGGCTCGCGGCCGGCACGTCGAAGAGGATGCCCTCGCGAATTTTGTGCCGG
>CAZDTC010000510.1:0-1984 GCA_964508125.1 uncultured Candidatus Kuenenia sp. | reverse complement strand
TCGATCTTGTTGATGGCCACGACGATCGGCACGCCTGCCGCCTTCGCGTGGCTGATGGCTTCCTCGGTCTGAGGCATAAGCCCGTCGTCGGCCGCCACCACGAGCACGGCGCAATCCGTCACGTTCGCGCCGCGGGCTCGCATCTGCGTGAAGGCCTCGTGCCCCGGCGTATCGACGAACGTGATCGGCTGGTCGTTCCGCTTCACCGTGTACGCCCGCATGTGCTGCGTGATGCCGCCGCTCTCGCGGGCCGCCACGTTGCTACCGAGAATCTTGTCGAGGAGCGATGTCTTTCCGTGATCCACATGGCCCAGAAACGTGACCACCGGAGCCCGCGGCACGCGCAGCGTCGGATCCTCATCGACCGCATCGAAGCCCGCAACGAGCTCCTTCTCCAGATCCTCGGCCGTCTTGATGTCGAGCTGGACACCGAGTTCGGCTGCCAGGAGTTCGACGGTGTCACGATCGAGCATCGAGCCCATGCTGGGCATCGACTCCATTCCGAACGTGAGCAACTTCTTGAGCACGTCGCTCGCCGACAGCCCGATCGCTTCGGAGAAGGCCCGCACGGTGCACGGAACCTGAATGGAAGCATTCGTCTTCCGTGGCGCGGCCGTCGACACCGATGAACCGCGCCGCTGCCGGGGACCGCGACGTCGCCGTAGCCCGTCATCGTCGTCACCGAGCGGGCCGCGCCCATCGGTCGATCGCTTCCGGTTGAGCTGCCGGGCCTCACGGCCGCCGAGCAGGTCGTCGCCGCCACCGGGCTGCGCCTTGCTCGGAGTTCGTCGCGGCCGTACGCCCGGCTCCATCGGCGGCGGCACGGGCAGCATCCCTCCGCGGGCGGCGCCGCGCAGCGGCGGCCCACCCGTGCCGGTGCGCAACCGCGCCGCTTCGGCCTGCTGGGCATGCTTGCGCATGTGGTCGGCAAGAGGCTTGGCGCCACCCGCCTTCGCACTACGAATCGCGTCGAGCGGCAGCTTCACGTCGGGCTTCTGCGCGGCTGGCTCCTGCTTGCCACGCGCCTCCGGAGCCGGCCGCGAGGCCGCCGGCAGCGGCGCGATCTTGAACGCCGGGCGGGGCATCGGCTTCGGGCCATCGCCTGCGGGGCGTTGGCCGGAGCCGCCGAGCGGACGCAAGCCGACGGGCTTCGGAGACGCCGGTTTCGGAGCCTCTGGCTTCGCGTCGGGCGGAGCGGCCGGCGGCTCGGGGGCGTTCCCGCGGGCCACTCCAGCCGGGGCGATGTAGTCCTCGCGCTTGAGCGCCGTCGCCGGGCGCACCGGGGCGGCAATCTTTGCGGCAGCAGCACCGGCAGCCGGGGCGGGGCGGGATTTCGAGGCGATGAATTCCTTGAGCTTGACGACCTCCTCGTCGGTCATGCTCGCCAGGGCGGAACCTTTGTCCTGGATGCCGGCGCGCGTGCACAGGTCGACCAGCTCCTTGCTGTCGATCTTGAGTTCCTTCGCCAATGTGTAAATGCGAACCGCCACGCCACCCTCATCCGGCCATGTGAAACAGGTTGTTCATCCTCGCCGCCGCCGTCCTCGCCATCAAACTCTCGTCCATCCCGCTCCGCGACCATCACGCACCGCCGTCGGACACGCCGCTCCCACCGGAAGCCACCGCGTCGACTCCGCCCGCAGCTTGCCGCGCGGCGGCCTCCACGGCGTCCGCCTCCGCCGTCGCCTTCGCGATCCGGTCCTGCTCACGCTGCTTGCGACGCTCGTCGGCGGCCGCCTCTTCGGCGAGCTGGGCTCGCCGCTCCGCTTCGGCGACGATTCTCTCGACCGCCTCCGGCGAAAGTCCTCCGATCTCCATCAGGTCGTCGGGCTCGATCACCGACAGATCGTCGTAGGAAAGGAAGCCCTCGCCCACGAGCCGCTCGGCCACCGATTCGTCGAGGCCCTCGATCGAGGAAAACCCGGTCACGGCCCGCTCGATCTGCTGGTCGAGCTCCTCGCGGGTCATGATCTCGATGTCCCAG
>CAZDTC010000509.1:0-1985 GCA_964508125.1 uncultured Candidatus Kuenenia sp. | reverse complement strand
GCCCAAGCCATTCGATGCCTTCCGGGGAAGACTTCTCCATCGCATCAAGGGCGCCTTCGCCACGCGGCACCGGGCCGGCATGGACGCCGTGTCTCCCGAGGGGCTTGCCGTGTCGTCGTCCCAGCCCGCAGACCGCGGCGCGCCCCAGACCAATGTGGCCGACCCCACCGTCAACGAGGCGTCGCCCGAGTCTCTCACAACGCCCGCGCGACTCGAGTTCGACGTGCACGAGTCGCGCTCGCTCGTCGGGCAGGGAGAGGAAATCGTGATGAGCATCGCCGTGCGGAACGTCGGGGGCACGACCGCCCAGAGGGTGAAGGCGACGCTGTTTTTCGCCGATGGCATCGAGCCGGTGCAGGCCATCGGCCACACGGCGGACGTCCTTCCCGGTGAAGTTCGGTTCGCATCCTTCCCCGAACTGTCGCCCGGCTCATCCGTCGACCTGGTCGTGACGGCCGTCGGCACGCAGCCGGGCAGCGTCCCCTACCGCGGCGAATTGGCGTGCGACCAACTCGCGGGACTCATCGCCCGCGAAGGTGCCGTGACAGTGCAACCGCGTCGGGCGACGCTCCCCTGATGGCAGCCACGCCTCGCGTCCTGCTGCTCTCCATCCCGGGCCTGCGTCCGGAAGATCTCTGCCGCATGCCCGCGCTTGCCGGGCTCGCCGCATCCGGCACGAGCGTGCCGCTCGCGCCATGCCTGCCGGCCCTCACATGCCCCGTGCAGGCCACTCTCACCACCGGCACCATGCCGGCGGTCCACGGCATCGCTGCCAACGGCCTGTTCGACCGATCGAGCCGGCACCTCGAGATGTGGATCAGCCCGGATTCAGTCCATCGAGCGCCACGACTCTGGGATCGCCTCAAGGCGGCCCGACCGGATCTGCGGACGGCCGCCTGGTTTCTGCTGCAGTCGAAGCATGCCGGCGCCGACCTCGTCTGCCTGCCGGCCCCGAAGCACAACGCCGACGGCACCGAGACGATGTGGTGCCACACGCGGCCCGACGGGCTCTACGCATCCCTGCGAGACCGGCTCGGCGACTTTCCGCTCCACTCGTTCTGGGGCCCCGTCGCCGGGATCGAGTCGTCGCGTTGGATCGTCCGCAGCTTCCTCGCCGCCGCGGCCGACGCCCCACCGCACTGTGCCTGCATCTACCTGCCGCATCTCGACTACGCCGCCCAGCGCTCGGGCCCCGACAGCCCGCCAGCCCTCGCGGCCTGCGGAGAACTCGACGCCGAGATCGGCGCTCTCGTCACCGGCTTCCGGGCGCTCGTCGAACCGGATGAAGTCGTGGTGGTCGTCGCGGGCGAATACCGGATTCGCCCGGTGACGCACGCGACCTTCCCCAATCGCATCCTCCGGGAGGCGGGGCTGCTGGGGGTCACATCAACCGCCGACGGGGAACTGCTCGACATCGCGGCCAGCCGCGCCTGGGCCCTCGCCGATCACCAGGTGGGCCACGTGTATCTCCGCGACGGCAACGACCGTCGCCTCGTGGACGAGATCGCGACCTTGTTTCGGGGCCGGGCAGGGGTGCAGAGCGTGCTCGCGGGCGAGGAACTCGTTTTGGCGGGCCTGGCCACCGCACCGACATCCGACGCAAGCAGCCGCTGTGGCGACCTCGTCGTGACGAGCGCGCTCGACAGCTGGCAGGCCTATCCCTACTGGCTCGACGACGCCCGCGCGCCCCGCTTCGCCCGCACGATCGACATCCATCGCAAGCCGGGCTACGACCCGCTCGAACTGCACCTCGACCGCACGCGACTGCCCACGATCGCGATCCCGCTCGACACCTCGCTCGTGAAGGGCTCGCACGGCGCGCTCGATCCGGCCGCTCGGCACGAGACGATCCTGATCACGTCACGCCCCGGCCTCGTCTCCGGCCCGCTGGCGATGCACGAGGTCGCCGGAGTGGTTTTGAGCCTGTTCGGCGTCGTTTCGCCGTAGGACAGGCTTCAGCCTGTCGTAGTTTTCTGATGCGCGCC
>CAZDTC010000508.1:0-1986 GCA_964508125.1 uncultured Candidatus Kuenenia sp. | reverse complement strand
ATCCCGGTGCTCTGCCTCGCCCAGCTCAACCGGCAGGCCGAGGTGTCGCGCGACAACAAGCCGCGGCTCAACCACCTGCGTGAGTCGGGCGCCATCGAGCAGGACGCCGACGTCGTGATGTTCGTGCACCGCGAGGAGTATTACCAGACGACCGACGAGGACAAGGAACGCGTCAAGGGGCAGGCGGAAATCATCGTCGCCAAGCAGCGCAACGGCCCGATCGGCGACGTGAAGCTCCTCTGGCAGCACGACTACACGCGGTTCGTGAACCTCGAGCACCGCCCCTACGACGAGTTCGAGCAGTTCAGCAGCTTCTAGCTTTACGCGAAACATCGGCATCGTGCCGATTTTCGCTTGGCCCGGCGAAGCCAAAGCCAAGGTTTGACTTGCCGGGCGATGGCTCGGCCTCCAGCCGAGCCTCGCTCGTGGGGCAAGCGTCCCGCTTGCCAATGCGGCCCCAACTCTCGGCAAGCGAGACGCTTGCCCCACCTACCTCCAGCGGCGATCCGTGCCCGGCCGGATGTCGAGGTCGAGGCCGTCGGGTTCGCCGCGCTCGAGCCGCTCCCAGGCGATCGCGCCCATTGCGGCGTTGTCGGTGCACAGTTCCCGCGGCGGGATCACGACGGCCACGCCCCGCTCCCGGCCGAGCCGTTCGAGCGACGTGCGCAGCAGCGTGTTCGACGTCACTCCCCCGCCGACGAGCAGCGTGCGGCAGGAGGTGCGAGCGAGCGCGAGATCGACCTTCGCCAGGATCGCGTCGATGGCCGCCTGTTGGAAAGACGCGGCGAGGTCGGCGCGCCGCTGGCCCGTCGGAGGCGGCGTGTCCGCAGGCGCTCCGGGGGGCCGCACGAGATACCGCAGCGCCGTCTTCAGGCCGCTGAAGCTGAGATCCAGCCGGTCGCGGTCCTTCGCGAGCGGCCGGGGGAGCCGATGAGCCCGTGGGTTTCCACCGGCTGCGGCCCGTTCGATCAGCGGGCCGCCCGGATAGCCCAGGCCGAGCAAGCTCGCCGCCTTGTCGAATGCTTCGCCTGCAGCGTCGTCGATCGTGCCGCCAAGGCGCTCGAGATCGAGCGGCGACCGCACGAGAAACAGCGCCGTATGCCCGCCACTGGCGACCAGCCCCACGCACGGATCGCGCACCACCCCGGGGCACGCGATCCGGCAGGCATAGAGATGTGCGGCGATGTGGTCGTAGCCCACGAGCGGAATGCCGAGCGTGGCGGCGATCCCTTTCGCCGCCGCGAGCCCGACGAGAAGCGAGCCCACGAGGCCCGGCCGCACGGCCACGGCCACCGCCACGAGATCCCGTCGTCCGACACCGGCCCGTGCCACTGCCTCGTCGATCACCGGGATGATCCGTTCGACGTGGGCCCGCGACGCCACCTCCGGCACGACCCCCCGCCACCGCGCGTGGAGCGCGTCCTGACTGGCGACGACGCTCGAGAGCACCTCACGACCGCGGCTGATCACCGCCGCCGCGGTTTCATCACACGTCGTCTCGATCGCGAGCAGCGGCATGACTAGAAGTCATACCAGATGCCGAAGCCGTAGCGGTTCTGGTTGTAAAACACGAATTCGTATTGCGGGTCGGAGCCGTAGAGATACTCGAAGCCGAGCCGAAAGAGTTTCTCGCTGCGGCGGCCGCGCCACGCCCAGCCCGCCTGCACGCACACATTTCCACCCCAGTCGAGCTCCTGCCGCGACATGCCGTTGACCGCCGCGAAGGGGGCGCCGAGCGGCCCCGTGGGCCTGGCCTGGATGAGTTCCGTGCCGAACTGGAATTCCCAGGGTTCCGAGCCGCCCGAGTTATAGAATGCCCAGCCGACCTCGCCGTAGAGCCGCAGCCAGTCGAGCGGATACCACGAGTTGCCCCACACGAAGCAGTCGCGGACGTAGTTGACCCGCGGGAACGTCGGATACCTGATCATCGCCTCGTCGCCGAGGTGCGCGCTGTTGTGGTAGTAGGCGAGCTTCGTCTGCCAGCGC
>CAZDTC010000507.1:0-1997 GCA_964508125.1 uncultured Candidatus Kuenenia sp. | reverse complement strand
ACACGAAGACGGGCGTGGGTATCAGTGGCCAGCTCGGCGGACGAAACTCTCCGGTGTCGTTCAACCGCATCCTCTCGGGCCCCCAGTTCTGGGACGGCCGTGCCGATTCCCTCGAGGCCCAGGCGATCGGGCCAATTCAAAATCCCATCGAGATGGGCTTCACGCACGAGGGCGTCGTGAAGCGGCTCGGCGAACTCCCCGTCTACAAGAAGCAGTTCGAGAAGGTCTTCGGCGAGATCTCAAGCGAGCGGGGCGGCCAGGCGAGCGCCGCCTTCGAGCGGTCGATCGTGACGGCCCCGTCTCCCTACGACTATCACGAGCAGATGCGGTCGTTCGCCGGCCTCGACCCTGAGGACATCGCCGACGACGCCGACCTTGCCAAGCGTTACGCCGAGGTGAAGGCCGCCGTGGAGGCAAACCCGATGTCGCCAGAGGCGATCCGCGGCCGGGAGATTTTCTTCACCGAGAAGGGCAATTGCACCGCCTGCCACGTCGGGGCAAACCTCGCCGACGAGAAGTTTCACAATCTGGGCGTCGGCATGGACAAACCGGAGCCCGATCCCGGCCGATTCGCGATCTCGAAGGACGCGAGGGACACGGGCGCCTTCAAGACCCCGACGGTGCGCAACGCCGCCCTCACCGCTCCCTACATGCACGACGGTTCCCTCGCCACGCTCGAGGAAGTGGTGGAGTGGTATGACAAGGGCGGCCATGCGAACCCGCACCTGAGCGACAAGATCCGGCCGCTCAAGCTCTCGGCGCAGGACAAGGCCGACCTCGTGGCCTTCATGCAGGCCTGCACGAGCCCCACGCCCGCGGTGCAGATCGACCGTCTGCCGGCCGAACAGTGATGGCCGCTCCGACAGCACGGGAAGGTTGGCTGCCGCTTGCGAGCGCAGAGCGTCCGCTCTACGCCGGCGTCGATCTCGGCGGCACGAACATCAAGGCCGGGCTCGTCGACGACCGCGGTCGCACGCTGGCGTTCCACACCGAGCCGACCCGCGTCGACCAGGGGCCGGAGGACGCCGCGGCGCGGATGGGGCGGGCGGTGCACACGCTCGCCGGCCTGGCCGGCATCGCGATCGACGACATCGCCCGCGTCGGGCTCGGCACGCCCGGCCCGATGGATCTTGCCGCCGGCATGATTCTCCGGGCCGGAAACCTGCCGGGCTGGGACGGCTTTCCGATCCGCGACCGCGTCGCGCTGCACGCCGGCCGCCCGGTGACGTATGCCAACGACGCCAACGCCGCCGCCTACGGCGAATTCTGGGTCGGCTCCGCCAAGGAAGCGTCGAGCCTCGTGATGCTCACGCTGGGCACCGGCGTGGGCGGCGGGATCATCATCGGCGACACGAACGTAGAGGGCGCCCATAGCCACGGCTCCGAATGCGGCCACATCATCGTCGACACGTCTCCCTCCGCCCGCATCTGCCCGAGCGGACACGCGGGCGATCTCGAGGCCTACTGCAGCGCCACCGCGCTCGTGGCCCGTGCCCGCGAGGCCCTCGAGCGCGGTGCCACAGGGCCGCTCGCCGCCGCCGTGGCGGGCGGCGAGAAACTCACGCCGATCCTCGTCTCCAAGGCGGCCGAGGCGGGCGATCCGTTCGCCCGAGACCTGATCCTCGACACGGCCCGCTGGCTTGGCATCGGGATCGTGACGCTGATGCACACGATCGATCCCGAAATGGTGGTGATCGGCGGCGCGATGACCTTCGGCGGTGAGTCGGCCCCGATTGGCAAGCTGTTCATCGACGCCGTCCGCGCTGAAGTCCGCGCGCGTGCCTTCCCGCTGCTCACCGAGAGGACGGCGATCCGCTACGCGAGCCTCGGCGGCGACGCCGGCTACATCGGCGCCGCCGGCTTGGCCCGCCTCGCCCACCGCGCCTCCTAGTGGGGCAAGCCTGCCGCTGATCAAACGAGCGGCTAGAATCATCGCATGCCTATCGACTGCAAGCACATCCGCAACTTCTCGATCATCGCCCACATCGACCACGGCA
>CAZDTC010000506.1:0-2026 GCA_964508125.1 uncultured Candidatus Kuenenia sp. | reverse complement strand
TCCGCTCGATCAGGCCCACCGCCATGCCCTGCTCGTCGAGCCCGGGTCGGCGATGGAGCGCGTCTACGGCGAGGGAGAAATCCGCGTCAACAGCATGCACCACATGGCGATCGACGACGTGGCGTCGTGCTTCAAGGTCACAGCCCGGGCTCCCGACGGCGTGATCGAGGCGATCGAGAGCGCGATCGAGGGCTGGGTGGCGATCGGCACGCAGTTCCACCCGGAGGCGGAGAGCGCCTCGGCGCTCGACGTGAAGATCTTCGAGGAGTTCGTCGTCGGCATCACGGGCGAGGTGCCGGAGATGAAACTGGTGGCGTGACGACCCTGACCACATAGATTTCGACGGCGGGCCCGGTGGTCGCTCCATGCGGCCGCCGGGCCCGCGTCTTTTCCACGGCCAGGCCGGCGGCGCGGCAGGCATCGGGAAATCCTTCGGCCCGGGCCCGGCAGGGATCGGCCACGAGGGCCGTGCCGGTGGGCGCGAGCGTGGCGGCGATCACCCGGGCGAGTGCCACGGCATGGTGCGGCTCATAGAGCACGTCGGCGGCGACCACGCGATCGAACCGCCCAAAGTCCGCGGGGGGCGTGCGCCAATCGAGCACCCGCGTCGCGAGACCATCGATCCCGAGGCGCGCGGCATTGAACCGCAAACCCTCGAGGGCGGGCTCCTCGTAGTCGGTGGCGGTCACGGCAAAGCCAGCCCGGGCGGCGACCAGCGCCGGCAGCCCGAGGCCACAGCCGAGTTCGAGCAGCGACAAGCCCCGGCCGTCGAGCCGCGCGAGGTCCTCGGCCAGCACGATCGCCGACTCCCACACGTCGGCCCAGTAGGGAATCCGCTCGTCGGCCTCGAACGCCGCGATGTCGATCAGCGCCTCCAGGTCCGGCGGCCGCCAGATCTCGAGGGCCTGCCCCGCGATCTCGATCCGCCGCGGAACCGGGGAAAATCGCTCGAAACCCATGGCGTGGCTCCGCAGATGCTCAGGCCGCAGATTCTCCGCAACCCGCACGGTCGACGCGAAACGGCGTCCGCGGCACTCGCAAGATACCATGTGGCGCGATGAAACCGTCTCCGTTCGACCCTGTTCATCGTCCCGGACGATACGTCTCCCGGCGGGTGCTGCGATCCACGTCCGCCCCGACCGTCCGAGCGACGCCCACATGCCCACCGAGCCCGTGCCTCATGACCTCGACGCCCACGCCTGGCGCGCGATCCTGGAAGGCCGACATGCCAGTCCCGGAACGCTCCTCGGCCCACGGATCGTGGCCCGAGACGCCGCCAGGGGCACGCTCACCCGGCACGTGCGCACGTTCCAGCCGGCGGCCAGCCGAGCCTGGCTCGTGCACCAGGCCCAGGGCCGCATGCCTCGCAGCGTGCCGATGCGGCGCACCCACCGCGCAGGCATCTTCGAAGCCTTCCTGGAGTCGCCACCCGCGGGCGACACCGTCGACTACACGATCCGCGTCGAAAGCGGCGGCCGTCGCCACGACGTTCACGACCCCTACGCATTTCAGTCCATGCTGACCGATTTCGATCTGCATCTGCTCAGCGAGGGCCGCCACTGGAGGAGCTACGAAAAGCTCGGCGCCCAGATCCACGTCGCGGAGGGTGTCGCCGGCGTCAACTTCGCCGTCTGGGCCCCGAATGCCGAGAGCGTGGCCGTGGTCGGCGACTTCAACGGCTGGGATGGCCGAATGCACCAGATGCACAAGCGGATTCCGTCCGGCATCTGGGAATTGTTCGTGCCCGGCGCGAAGGCCGGAGACAACTACAAATACCGCGTCCGCGCCCACGGCACGTCGATCGACCGGGCCGACCCCTACGGCTTCGGCGCCGAGGTGCCGCCGCGCACGGCCTCGCGGGTGGTCAACCTCAAGGACTACGAGTGGCGCGACGGCGACTGGATGGCCGGCCGCGCCGCCCGCAACGCCCTCGATGCGCCACTCAGCGTCTACGAGGTACACCTCGGCAGCTGGCGGCGGCCGGGCGACGACCCGAAGCGCTGGCTCACCTACGCCGATCTCGAGC
>CAZDTC010000505.1:0-2029 GCA_964508125.1 uncultured Candidatus Kuenenia sp. | reverse complement strand
GGCACCGGCAGCGATTCGATCGGCACGGGTGGGCCTGGGGCGATGACGGCGTTCGGCGGGAGCTGTTCGGGAGCGATCGGGGCGCCAAACACGGGGCCCGAGGGCGCCGGCTGGACCGGCGCGGAAGAGGCCGTGTCGGGTGGCTGGTAGTAGGGCTCGGCCTGCGGCAGCGGGGCGACGCCGAGCTTGGCCAGCACGCGGGAGAGCATCTTCTGCTCGAGGAGCGGGTCGCGGCCGAGGGGGATCCAGCCGAGGTTCGGCGTGGGGTTGGCCACGGGCCGCGGCTGGTCGCCCACCTGCTGGCCGAGCGTGGGCAGCGGGGTGCCGTAGCGGTAGAGCGAGTCGTCGTTGCGAAAAGACGCGCCGCCCGTCGTGGCCCGCATCGGCCGCGGCATGTTTTCCAGTTCCTTGAGCACCACGGTCTCGATCCGCCAGCCGGCGGGGTCGGGAATCAGCCGCATGGTCGCCCGGCGCCGGATCGATTGCAGCGTGCTCTCGAGGCGTTCGCGGAAGCCGACGGAGTCTCCCCGCCACGGCTCCAAGAGCGTGGCGCCCGTCTGCGGGTAGGTGTCGATCCGTCCCTCGGCTGGCACGCCGTTGGAGAACACCACCCGCTGCTCGGCCTGCACCTTGAAGAAGTCGTCGGCCACGTCGACCATCTGTCGCCACACGACCTCGGCGTCGAGCGGGGGGATGACCGCGGCGTTCTTCGTGCCGGGGCCGGGCACGAGGCCGGGGCCCGTCACCTGGCCCTCGGGGCCGATCACTGCGCCCGCCGGGAGGGGAGCGAACGGGTCGGGCTGGGCTGGGAGCGGCGCCTGGGCCGCGGCACGTGTCGCCACGACGATCAGGAAGAAGATTGCGCCGCTGGGCCGGAAGTGCCGCATGGCGGGATCGTCGTGAATCCCGCGGCTTCGCTCAAGGCCAGTGTGGGCCTGAAAAACGGCCTATTCGGCGCCCAGGCTGCCGGCCATGTCGGCAAACAAATCGACGAACCGTGTGTGCGAGGTGTGGAGGTGCTCACCCTGCGAGATGAACCGAATCCTGTCGTTGCGATCGATCCCCTGCTCCGCCAGGATGCGCTCGAAGGGCGTGCGGTCGCTGGCATAGACGATGAGCAGTTTGTGTTCGTCGAGCTGGACTTCCACGGAGAGTTCGGGATGCATGATGGCGATGCCCGTGCAGCCGTCGTTGAGCAGCAGGTCTTCGAAGTCCCAGAGCACGCTCTCGAGCACGAGCCGCTCGACGCCCTCGCGGGCCACCTCGTGTTTCGTGGCGTTCGGGCCCGACGCCTGGGCGTCGTGCGAGGTTTCGAGCACCACGTCGCACACGTCGCCCAACGGCTCGAGGAGCGCGAGGAATGTTTCAAAAAGATGCTCGCTCGACACAGAGGCGATCAGGGCCGGGAGCCGCATGCCCGTGCGGGCGTCGGAATAACTGTCGAAACGGTACCCCGCCTGCGGCACGACCTCGAGTTGCCAGCTGGGCCGCACGGCTTCGGTGAGCGTGAAGCGGCCGTAGCGGCGGCGGGCCAGGTGGGCCTCGAGCGCGCGCCGATCCGGACGGGCGATCGCGCCTTCGGGGGCGGGTGAGGAGCGGCGGGGCTGGACCGTGTCGAGGTAGTCGTCGAGGAAACGCATGGTGCCGGTGGGGAGAATGAAGAGGAGAAGGTTCGGGCCCGGCGGTCACGCTGCACCATCAGGCCCTCAAACCTAGGCCATGTTTTTTGCCCGTGCGGCAGCGGGGCGGCGATTCCGCAACGGTGGAGCCGAGCGTTGTCCTTTTCAGCCTGGAAACGGCATACTGGCCCGTTTTCCGCCACCCCCAGGAACCCCTCATGGACGGGAAAATCGTCGCCACCGGCATCACCTTCGATGACGTCCTGCTCGTGCCGCGGTATTCGGCCGTGGTGCCGGCCGAGGTGGACGTGAGCACGCTGCTCACTCGCGGGATCCGGCTCACCATCCCGCTGGTCAGCTCTCCGATGGACACGGTGACCGAGAGCGAGATGGCGATCGCCCTGGCCCAG
>CAZDTC010000504.1:0-2031 GCA_964508125.1 uncultured Candidatus Kuenenia sp. | reverse complement strand
GCCAACGCGTTCACGAGCGAGGAAGACACGGTGTACCACGCGGCCGTGCTCCCCGAGCAGCAGGAGGAGGCGGTCTCGCTGCTGGCCCGGATGATGCGGCCGGCGCTCCGCGACGAAGACTTCCAGACCGAGAAGCTCGTGATCCTCGAAGAAATCCGGATGTACGACGACCAGCCGCCGTTCGGCGCCGATGACCGCTGCCGGGCGGCGTTCTTCGCCGGCCACCCGCTGGCCCGCAGCGTGCTCGGCACGGTGGAGTCGATCACGGCGCTCTCCGTCGAGGCGATGCGCGATTACCACCGCCGTCGCTACGCGCCCGCCAACATCGTGCTCGCCGCCACCGGCGCGGTCGATTTCGCGGCGCTCGTGGAGACGGCGCAGCGGCACTGCGGCGACTGGGAGCCGCAGCCCGCGCCGCCCCGCGTGCTGCCCCGGGCGCCTCATCCCGCCGATGGCCGCTCGCACAGCGAGGCGATCACGCGCCCCGGGGCCGCGCTCGAATACGCGGTGCGGATGACGGCGGGGCCGGACGGCGATGACGACGACCGCTACCCGGCGAAACTCCTTTCCGTGATCCTCGGCGACGAGTCGGGGAGCCGGCTCTACTGGGCGCTCGTCGACTCGGGCGACGCCGAACACGCCTCGCTGCACCACCACGACTATCTCGACGCGGGGCTCTTCGCCACGCAGCTCTCGTGCGACGCCGACGACGTGGAGCCGTTGCTCGGCCGGATCGTCGAACTCTACGGCGAGACGGCCCGCGCCGGAATCGCAGCCCGTGAAGTGGAGCAGGCCCGCAACAAGCTCGCCGGGCGGGTGGTGCTCGCCGGAGAGCGGCCGCGCCGCCGGCTGTTCGGAGTGGGGCTCGAGTGGGCCCACAGTGGCCGCTACCGCTCGGTGGCCAACGACCTGGCGATCGTGGAAGGCATCGGGCTCGACGACGTGCGCCGGGTGCTCGAACGCTGGCCCCTCACCGGCCCGAGCGCGACGGTGCTCGCGGGGCCGCACACGGCCACTTCCTTTTGACCGCTGTGCCAGCGCACAATGAGCTTTCTCATGATTCCCATGATTCCGTTGTTCGCCAACCGCTGGTTGATCGCCCTGCCCCCGATCTGGCTCGTGGGTGCGGGCGCCGCGACGACACTCGCCCTGGTCCTTGCCGCCTGGGCCCTGCTTCGCGTCGTGCAGCCCCGAGCCGCCGCGGAAGGGCGGGCCAGCCTGGGCGACGGGTTTGCCGGGCCGTTCGCCTGGCTGCTCCTCGGCCTCACGCTCATCGCGGTCGCATTCACGCCGCTCGTGCCCCTGGGCCAGATCGGTCGGTCACTCGCCCGGATGGCCTCGGCTGACGGCTTTGACCGATCCGTGACGATCGCGCCCCACGCCACGCTCCAGCCGATCGAGCTCGACCTGCGGCCGCAGGAACTCGCCGTGTTCACGCTCGAGAGCTCCGCGCCGCTCACCGTGCGCACGCAGCAGCCGATCGAGGGCTTCGCGATGACGAAAGTGCCCGACGTCGATCTCGTTGCCGCCACGCCCTGGACCTGGAAGCGCAGTGAGGGGGCCACGAGCCCGTTCCTCGGGTCCCGGGCGAAGCTCGAGGCCACGAATCCCTCCGCGGAGCCCGTGACCCTGCGGATTCGCGGAAGCCTCGAGCCGGAGTTTCCGCAGGCTGCGATTCTTCCATGGACGGCGACGGTGTTGATCGCGATCGCGGCGGCCTACGCGCTATTTCGCCTCGTGCCCCGGCGGGTGGCCGCGGTGGCGGCCGCCACCACCAAGGAGGCGATCGGCCAGCCCGTGTTCGCCGTGGCCTTGATCGTGGGCGCCGTGCTGCTCGTGCTGTTCATCGTGATTCCCTACAACACGTTCGGCGAAGACGTGAAGATGCTCAAGGACAGCGGCCTCACGCTCATCAAGGTGCTGGCGCTGTTGGTCGTGGTGTGGACGGCGAGCGTGTCGGTGGCGGAGGAGATCGAAGGCCGCACGTCGCTGACGGTGCGTTCCAAGCCGCTCACTCGTCCGCGGTTCATC
>CAZDTC010000503.1:0-2033 GCA_964508125.1 uncultured Candidatus Kuenenia sp. | reverse complement strand
TACTGCTCGAACAAGTCCTCGAGGAAGGCCAGGTTGGCCGTGCCGGCCAGATCGCCGCCGGCAGGGCCGGCTCTTTCAGTGGTGCTCATGGTCGCGCTTCTGTCACCTCGATCACATGGCCAGGAGGAGCCGGCCCGGGCTCTCGAGGTAGCCGATCACCTCGTTGAGGAACCGGGCTGCCATCGCCCCGTCGACCATCCGATGGTCGTACGACAGCGACAACGGCATCATCAGCCGCGGCTCGATCTTGTCGTCATGGACGACCGGCATCTTCCGGGATCGGCCGAGGAGCAGGATCGCCACCTCCGGCCAGTTGATGATCGGCGTCGAGTAGGCTCCGCCCACGGCGCCGAGATTCGAGATCGTAAACGTGCCGCCGCGCAGGTCCTCGATGCCATACTGCGCGTTCTTGGCCTTCTCGGCCGTGTCGGCGATCGCCTGGGCGATCTGCGGGATCGCAAGCTGGTCGCAGTTGCGGAGCACCGGCACCACGAGGCCGCGCGGCGTGTCGACGGCGAGGCCGATGTTCACGTAGTCCTTGTACACGATCTCACCCTTCTCCGGGTCGATCGAGGCGTTGATGCCGGGATGCTGCCGGAGCGAGAGGCTCACCGCCTTCACCACGAACGCGAGCGCCGTGAGCTTGAGGTTGCTCTTGGCATATTCGGGCGCGCTCGCCTTGCGCAGGTGCTCGAGTTCGGTGACGTCGGCGTCGTCGAAGTTGGTCAGGTGCGGGATCGTCTGCACGCTGCGCACCATGTTGGCGGAGATGGTCTTGCGCATCCGCGACATCTGCTCGCGGCGGATCGGCCCCCAGTCGTCGCGTTCAGTGGCGCCGGTGTCGGCCCGCGGCCGAAGCGTCGGGCCGGCGGCGCTGGCCTGACGGACCGCCGCGACCACGTCCTCGCGCACAATCCTTCCGCCGGGACCGCTGCCCCGCACGCGGGCGAGATCCACCCCGAGTTCGCGGGCCAGCCGCCGCACGGCCGGCCCGGCGGGCTCGACGGCCGTCGCGGTGCCACCGTGCGGTTCGGCCTCCTCAGCGTGTGCGGCGGCCACGGCCGGGGCCGGCGGCGCTGGAGCGGCGGGAGCCAGCGGAGCGGGGGCGGCCGGCTTCGACGGAGACGGCGGAGCCACGGGCGCCGGCGCGGCGGCCTTCGCCGGTGCCGCCGATGCAGCGGGAGCCGACTGGGCGGGCTTCGCTGCGGGAGTCGATGTACCACCGGCGGCAGGCTCGAGCGTCACGAGCGCCTGCCCGACCTTCACGGTGTCGCCCTTCTTCACGAGCACGCTCGCGATCCGTCCGCCAGGCGGGCACGGCACCTCGATCACGGCCTTGTCCGTCTCCACCTCGAGCAGCGCCTGCCCCGGCTTCACCACGTCGCCGGGCGAAACAAAAACCGTCACCACGTCGCCGGACGCGATGTTTTCTCCGAGATCGGGCAGCTTGAATTCAGTGGCCATGATGCGTGGGGGGGATGCAGGTGGCGGGGGCGAGTGGAGGCACGGTGGTCGGGACAAACTCTGGGGGGAGGGAATCGGGTCAGGCGAGCGCGGCGTCGATCTTGTCGGGATCCACACCGAGCCGGGCGATCGCCTCCGCAACCACCTCCTTGCCGATCGCGCCCGCAGCGGCGAGCCGCGACAGCGTGCCGATCGCGATGCACTCGGCATCGACTTCGAAGTGGCGCCGCAGGGGACCGCGGGTCTCGCTGCGGCCGAAGCCGTCGGTGCCGAGCGCGAACAGCCCGCCTGGAATCCACGGGTCGAGTTGCTCCGGCACCGCCCGCACATGGTCGCTCGCCGTGACGAACACGCCGTCGGCGGCGGCGATCGTCCGCTCGAGGTAGCTGGTGCGGGGCGCGGCCGTGGGATGGAGCATGTTCCAGCGCCGGCACTCCTGCGCCTCGCGGCGGAGTTCCTTCCAGCTCGTCACGCTCCAGACCGTGCTCGACACACCCCAGTGCTCGGCGAGCAGCTCTGCCGCCCGGATCACCTCCCGCAGGATGGCCCCTGAGCCGAGCAGTTGGACG
>CAZDTC010000502.1:0-2034 GCA_964508125.1 uncultured Candidatus Kuenenia sp. | reverse complement strand
AGGTTGCCGGTGGCGAAGACGATCTCGGTGCTGCCGCCGCCGATGTCGGCCACGATCACGTTCTTGCCGGAGAGATCGAAGGCGTGTTGCACGCTCGAGAAAGCGAGCCGGGCCTCGCGGTCGCCGGGAATCACCTCCACCTCGAGGCCCACCTCCTCGCGGACGCGCCGGCAAAACTCCGGCCCGTTGCGGGCCTCGCGCACGGCGCAGGTGGCGATCACGCGCAGCGCCGAAACCTGGTAGCCGGCGGCGATCTTCTTGAAGGTGTGCAGGGCCTCGACCGAGCGGTCGATCGACTCGTCGTCGAGGCGGCCTTGTGAGGAGACGCTGCGGCCGAGCCGGGTGGGCTCTCGCTCCTCGTCGAGAATCCGGTAAGCGCCTCCCCGCAGCACCTCCACGATCATCAGCCGCACGCTGTTCGACCCGATGTCGATCGCCCCGAGGCGCGTCGTCATCTCCGGGGAGAGATAGATCTGCTTGTCTTCGGTGAGCTGGGCGGCCATGCGTCGCGACTGGCTCCGAGCGGGGTGCCCAATCATACCTCGCGGTTCCGGCAGCGGACCGGCGGTTTCGGGGGTCCGGCTATGGGGTACAATTCGGTCGTGCTGCCCGTCCCCCCTCCGACCATCTTCCCGCCCGCAGGCCGCTGGACGCCCGCCTCGCAGGGGTGCGTCGCCACGGTGGGCAATTTCGACGGCGTGCACGTGGGGCATGCGGCGATCGTGCAGCGGCTCGTGGAGATGGCCCGCCGCAAGGGCGTGCCGGCCGTCGCCGTCACGTTCGATCCTCACCCCGCTCAGATCCTGCGCCCCGACCGCGCCCCGACACCCCTCACCACGCCGGCCCGCCGGGCCGAGCTCCTGCTGGCCCTCGGGGTTGATGCGGTGTTCGTGCAGCCTGTGGATGCCGCCGTGGTGGCGATCGAAGCCGAGGATTTCTACGGCGGGCTTCTTCGCGGGCGGCTGGCGGTGCAGGGGCTCGTCGAAGGGGCCGACTTCCACTTCGGAGCGGGCCGGCGCGGCACTGTGGCGCTGCTCGCGGAGTTGTGCCGGGCCGACGGCGTGGAGCTCGTGACGGTCGCGGCGGTGGAGCACGAGGGCGCGGCCGTGTCGAGCTCGCGGCTGCGGCACCTGATCGGGGCCGGATGCATCACCGAGGCGAATGCGCTCCTCACCGCGCCCTACCGCTGCTCGGGGGAGGTGATCCAGGGAAAGCAGCGTGGCCGGGCCCTCGGGTTTCCCACGGCCAACCTCGCGGCGCTTGCCACGCTCGTGCCCGGCCCGGGCGTGTATGCCTGCCGCGCGACGGTCGCCGGCGATGCCCGGGCATGGCCGGCGGCCGTGCACGTGGGCCCGAACGTGTCGTTTGGCGAGACGGCGCTCTCGGTCGAGGCCCACCTCATCGGCTTCGATGGAAACCTCTACGGCCGTACGCTCCACGTTGACTTCCTCGACCACCTGCGCGAGACTCGCCGCTTCGACTCGGTGGCGGAGCTCACGGAGCAGCTCTCGCGCGACGTCGAGCGGGCCCGCGCCGTCGCCGCGGCCCCGACTTTTGGATCCGCGACGACCCGGAGCGACCATGCGACTTGACTGGGCGACCCTGCTCGACGTGCTCCGCGACGCGCGCACGTTCGTGCTCACCAGCCACGTGCGGCCCGACTGTGACGCCCTCGGCAGTGAGTTGGGGATGCTCGGCATCCTCGAAGCGATCGGCAAGGACGTGCGGATCGTGAACGCCCAGGCGACCCCGTCCAACCTCAAGTGGATCGATCCGGATCGCCGGATCGAGTCGCTTGCCGAGGGGGTGAAGAAGGAAGACCTCGTCGGCCGCGACGTGTTCCTCGTGCTCGACACCAGCGCCTGGGCGCAGCTTGGTGCGATGGCCGACGTGGCCAAGGCGATGCGCGAGAAGGTGCTCGTGGTCGACCACCACGTCAGCGAAGACGACCTCTGCGACCGCTGGTTCAAGGACACGTCGGCCGAGGCCACCGCCCGGATCGTCTACGCGATCGGCCTGCGGCTGCAGGTGCCG
>CAZDTC010000501.1:0-2057 GCA_964508125.1 uncultured Candidatus Kuenenia sp. | reverse complement strand
GTCGGCGAGGATCGTCACGCCGGCGTCGGCCAGCCGCTCACGAAAGCCGTCCTTCCCACCCACAAGGTGCGGAGCCATCTCGTAGTGCGGCTCTTCAAGATAGGGCTGGGGCGGGTCGTCAGCCGCGGCCACCGCCGCGACGCACCACCACAGCCCGGCGGCGAGCCAGCAGGCGAACCTCTCAGTGGCATGATGCCGCCATCGCACGTCGCCAGCCCCGCTATTCGGTTTTGTCGATACCATCGGCGCAGTCGCAGGGCGGGATGTGGTGAATCCCGGGCCGAAGCCCGGCCTGCGTTCAAGTGGCGAGGCCTGGCAAACCTTGCGGCCTGGCGGCGCCCCGAAGCCCGCGTCGCAGCCGGCGCATCACTGCCCGGGCAGTTGCCGCCACCAATAGAGCAACGACACCCCCGCCACGATCGCGATGTCGAGAATCATCGCCTGCCAGGCGTAGTCACGGATCGGCTTCGTGCACACATACACCTCTCCCGCCTCGGTCTTCACGCGGCTCGTCACGATGTGGCAGAGGCCCATCACGGGCAGGGCCGCCAGAAAGGCGAAGAGCAGATCCACCCGCACATCAAACTTCGGTGAACTCCTGACATACGCCAGGAGCGCGACGGTGAGCGTCACGAACAGCGCCTGCAGCGACACGACCTCGCGAAAGGAATTCGCCTGGGCGACGCACGGCGGCACGTCGTCCGGCGGGGTGCTGAAGATCGCGGTGAAAAAACGGTCGATGCCAGCCATGGTATGAAAGTCACCGTGAAGCCGGCTTCGCCGACATACGTCGCATGAATATAGGCGACGCGGAAATCCCCGTCGTCGCCGTCGGTTGAGGAAGGTGGGGAAACTCGCTGCGCGAAGGTGAGGAAATTGCGTTGTCCGGCGAAGGCTCCATTCGCGCAGGGCAGACGATTCGTCGGCCTGAAAACGCTGAAAACGCCGAAAGATGAGGCATGCCTGCCACGCACGCCTGCGGCCGACGCCTCCATGCGCCAAGCGGCGGCATCGTCGTGGCGTGGCTCGCGGTCGCAGGCTGGCTCACTGCACTGCCGGGCCTCGCGGCGGATGATCGCCCCAAGAAGCTGCTGTCATACAATTACGATGGCGGCGATGACGGTGGCGGTGAGGAAGGGCTCTACGGTGATCGCATCGTGACCGATCGGCCCCATCTCGCCGAGGCGGCGTCGACCGTGGGGCTCGGCCGCGTGCAGGTCGAAACCGGCTACACCTATTACCTCGACCACTTCGCGGGCACGACGGCGCAGCTGCATTCGTTTCCGGAGACGCTCGTGCGGGCGGGCCTGTTTCAGGAGTGGTTTGAGTTTCGCGTGCAATATAACTCGTTCGCGGAGTCGGCCTCGGGCCCGGCGGGGCCCTTCACCGCCGCGGGCAGCGACGATCTCTATCTCGGTGCGAAGGTTGGGCTCGCCGCCCAGGCGGGCATCCTGCCGGAGTTGACGATCTTCCCGCAGATGAAGGTGCCGACGGGCAGCCCGGCCTACACGGCCGACGAGGTCCTCCCCGGGATGAACTTCGTCTACGCCTGGCGGGTGGGCGAGCGGACGGAGATCGAGTGCAACACCAACGTCAACCGCCGCCGCAATCCCGACGCGCCTGGCTACTACACCGAATACCTGCAGACCTTCAACTTCGAATACGACGTCGGGTCGCGGGTGATGCTCTTCAACGAGTTTGTAATCTTCGCGCAGGCGGGTGGCGTGGGTGTGCCGCAGCAGGCCTACTCCCACGGCGGGCTACACTGGTTCCTGCTGCCGAACCTGCAGCTCGACATCCACGCCGCTGTCGGCCTCAACGAAGCGGCGGCCGACTTCTTCGGCGGCTCTGGGCTCTCCTGGCGGTGGTGAGGCTGCGGGCCGGCCTACTCCGCCGCAGGATCGAGATCAACGGCCAGCCATGAATCAGGCGATCGCGAGGAACGCGAGGGCCACGGCGGGCATGACCCAGATCGTGGCCAACCGCCACCGGCGCGGGATGCTCGCGATCGACGCGAACCACACGAGCCCGATCGCCACGGTGACGTCGAGCACCCA
>CAZDTC010000500.1:0-2060 GCA_964508125.1 uncultured Candidatus Kuenenia sp. | reverse complement strand
CACGGCATTGTCGCTCGGCGGGTTGTGGCTGGCAGTGACCATGATCCCGCAGGTGCTGTTCGTCGCGCGCACTGTAAACGAGAGCTCCGGCGTGCTGCGGAACCCGCGGAGAAAAAAGATGCGGAAGCCCGCCGCGAGCAGCACCTCGGCGCAGAGCCGGGCGAAGTGCTCGGAGCGGTGGCGGGTGTCGTAGGCGATGGAGCAGGTCGGCGTCGCACCCGGGGGCACAATGCCGCGGACGTAGTCGGCGAGGCCCTGGGCGCTTTCGCCGATCGTGCGATCGTTGATCGCGTTCGACCCGACCGGATACATCATCCCGCGGCGGCCGCCCGTGCCGAACGGGATCACGGTCCAGTAGACGTCGTCGAGTTCCTTCCACCGCTTCGCATCGATCCGCTCCGCGAGTTCCCCGGCAAACTCGGCATAGCGAGGCTCCGTGAGCCAGGCCCGCATCGTGCGGGCTGAGTGGTCGGTGATCGTGCCGGCAACACGGGCCGCGTCGATCGCGGCGAGGCGGCTGGAGTGGTCGGTCGTGGTCATCTCGATGCACCTCGAGGGTGGTGGACGGACATGGTGTGGCCGAATCGTGGCGGGCCGTTTTATACTCCGCCCCGTCATGGCGGATACCTTGATCGTGAGCGTTTCGGGGCTGCGGGGCGTGGTGGGCACGACGCTCACGCCCGACGTGGCGGTGCGGTATGCCGCGGCGTTCGCCGCCACGCTGCCCCCCGGCCCGATCGTGATCGGCCGCGACGGCCGCACGCATGGCCCGCTGTTCGCCGCGGCTCTCCGCGACTTTTTCACGGCCAGCGGCCGCGATGTGATCGACTGCGGCGTGGCGGCCACGCCGACGGTCGGGATCGTGGTCCGCGAGGAGCGGGCTGCGGGCGGCATCCAGATCTCCGCCAGCCACAACCCGCCGCAATACAACGGCCTCAAGCTGTTTTCAGCCGCTGGCCGCGTGCTCCCCGCGGCTGCCGGGGCGACGGTGCTCGAGCGGTTTCGCTCGCTGCCGGAGCGAGTCGAGCCAACGAGCGGCGGGCGCGGCCGTGTGCGGGAGGTGGACGGCGGGCCCGCCCACGTGCGGCTCGTCGCGGCAACGGTCGACGTGGAGGCGATCCGGCGCCGCCGGCCGAAGGTCTGGCTCGACGCGGGCCACGGCGCCGGCAGCCGCGCAGCCCGGCTCCTCTTCGAGCATCTGGGCTGCGAGTTCACGGTCGAGGGAGGCGAGCCCGACGGACTGTTCGAGCATCCTCCCGAGCCGACGGCCGAGAACCTCGCCACGATGCTCCCGCGCATCGCAAACCTGCGTGCCGACGTGGGCTTCTTCCAGGATCCCGATGCCGACCGGCTCGCGATCGCCACGGCCGAAGGCCAGTACATCGGCGAGGAGGCGACGCTCGCGATGTGCGTCGACGCCGTGCTCGCGAAGACCCCCGGCCCGATCGTGGTGAACTGCTCGACGAGCGGCATGGCGGCGGCGATCGCGGCCTGTCACGGCGTGCCATGCCACGTGTCGGCCGTGGGCGAGGCCAACGTCGTCGACGAAATGCTCTCGCGAAAAGCCGTGCTCGGCGGCGAAGGCAACGGCGGCGTGATCGATCCCCGCGTGGTGCTCGTGCGCGACAGCTTCGTGGCCATGGCCCTGGTGCTCGAGCGCCTCGCCACCGCAGGCCCGGCCACGACGATCGCCGGCCTCGCGGCCGCGCTGCCGCCGTTCGTGATGAAAAAGACGAAAGTCGATCTCGCGCCGGGCATGCAAGGGCCGGCCCTCGCCGCGGGCCTCGACCGCATCGCGGCGGCGTTCCCCGGCGCGGCGCCGAGCCGCCTCGACGGCCTGCGGCTCGACCTCCCCGGCGGCTGGCTGCTCGTGCGGGCAAGCAACACCGAGCCCATCGTGCGCCTCGTGGCCGAAGCCGCCACGGAGGCCGACGTCGACGCCGCCCTCGCCCGCGCCCGCGGGGCCCTCCTCGCCACGTAACTCGCGCATTGGCTTCGGTGTTGGCCCGCGCCAATGTGGGATAGGCTTTAGCCTGTCTGTCCCTGGCTCGCGGCGCGCC
>CAZDTC010000499.1:0-2065 GCA_964508125.1 uncultured Candidatus Kuenenia sp. | reverse complement strand
GCCATCGGCGACCGACGCGCACCGCCTCGTCGCAGCCGCGCACGCGAGCTAGCGTCTGCAGGGTCTCGCGCAAGAACGCTGGCTCGTTGCGCTGGCCGCGCTTGCTCTGCGGCGGCAAGAAAGGTGCGTCGGTCTCTACCAGGGTTCCCGCCGCCCGCCTTGATGGCAGAGATCAGCGTCTTGCGGTCCTGACGATCGACGTAGAGCTCATGTGTATCGAACGCGTCGAGTCGATCAATGTCGAAGCCGAAGAGTTCGGCAGCGGCGGGGTTTCCGTACAGCAGCCGGTTGCGGACCCGCGACGAGATGATAACCGGCACCGGCAGGACGCTGACGATCTCGCGCTGAGCTTAGTCGCGCTGCTGCTGTTCTTCCTGATGTGCTGTCCTGTGGGCCAGATCCCGCACCGAAAACGTCGAGTTTCCGTTGCCATTCCCCCCACGTATCCTGTCCCAGAAGCCAGCCATTACTTAGCCCCCGCCCCGTTTATTTTGCGGAATTACTAGCACGTCATCGCGCCGCCTCAAACGCGTTGATAGGCCGATAACTAAGTTTGTGCCGGATCCGGAACGAGGCGCGGCCGGCGGCTACCGTCGATGGCCACGTAAGTGAACACTCCTTGCGTGACCTTGATCTGCTCGCCCCCGTGATGCGGCTGTCGCCAGGCTTCGACGAGGACAGTGATGGATGTCCGCCCGACTCGTTTGATCTGCGTGTGGCAGCTGACTCGGTCCCCGATATGTACAGGTTTATGAAAAACCATTCCTTCGACGGCGACCGTCGCCACGCGACCTTGAGCACGCTCTGCCGCCACGGTGCCGCCCGCCAAGTCCATCTGGGCCAGCAGCCAGCCGCCGAAAATATCGCCGCTGGGATTTGCATCGGCCGGCATGGCGATCGCCCGCAAGGCGGGCTCGCCGTTGGGGGACTGACTATCCGCCGACATTGTTAACCCCCGTTATCTCAAAGAAAAATCCACAATATCTTGTGGGTGGGCAGCGTTTCCAATACTTTACGCAGACTCCCGTCGACGACATCGCGAACCTATCTGATCCCCCATGGCCGATCTGTTCAGCACCGCACGCAAGGTCCAGAGCTATACCGCCAAAGACATCGAGGTCCTTGAGGGTCTCGAGCCGGTCCGCCGTCGCCCCGGCATGTACATCGGCGGCACCGATGACCGGGCCTTGCACCACCTGGTCGCCGAAGTCCTCGACAACGCGATGGACGAAGCCGTCGCCGGGCATGCCGACTGGATCGAGGTCGAGCTCGAAGCCTCCGGCCACTGCACCATCCGCGACAATGGCCGCGGCATCCCCGTCGATCCGCACCCGAAATACAAGAACAAATCGGCGTTAGAAGTGATCATGACCACGCTCCACTCGGGCGGCAAGTTCGACGACAAGGTCTATTCGACCGCCGGCGGCCTGCACGGAGTGGGTATCTCCGTGGTCAACGCCCTATCCGACGAGCTGACGGTCGAAGTCGCACGCGACAAGAAGGCATGGGTTCAGAACTACAGCCGCGGCAAGCCCAAGAGCGGGCTCAAATCACTGGGGGCAGTGAGCAACCGGCGCGGCACGACCGTGCGCTTCCATCCGGACCCCGAGATCTTCGGCAAATCTGCGCATCTCAAGCCGGCGACGATCTTCCGCATGATCCGCGCCAAGGCCTTCCTGTTCAAAGGCGTCGAGGTCCGCTGGTCGTGCGATCCCAAGCTGCTCAAGCCCAACGACGAGACGCCGGCCAAGGCGGTCCTGCATTTCGAGGGCGGGCTCAGGGACGCGCTGCAGGAAATCCTCGGCAAGAGGCCCTGCTACACGCCCCAGCCCTTCGCCGAAGAGCACGAGCTTCCTGACAAGCTCGGGCGGGTCGAGTGGGCCGTTGCCTGGCCAGGTGACGCCGAGGGCGAGGTGCATTCCTACGTGAACACCGTGCCGACCCCGCAGGGTGGCAGCCACGAGCTGGGGCTGCGCGCTGCCCTGTCACGCTCTCTGCGGGCCTATGGCGAGCGGGTGGCGAACCGCAGGGCTGCTCAGATTACGGCGGAAGACGTGGCTGACGG
>CAZDTC010000498.1:0-2068 GCA_964508125.1 uncultured Candidatus Kuenenia sp. | reverse complement strand
TCACGGATCGACGGAGCCAGCATCCGGGCGAGCCTCGTTTCGGATGGGTGCTTCATCGAGCAGGGGGCCGTCATCGAGAACAGCGTCATCGGCCTGCGCTGCCGGATCGGCCGCAACGTGGTGATCCGCAACTCGGTCGTGCTTGGCACCGACTATTACGAGTCGCCCGAAGAACTGTCGACGGCCGCCACGCAGGGGATTCCGCCCCTCGGCATCGGCGAAGGCACCATCGTCGAGGGGGCGATCATCGACAAGAACGTCCGCATCGGCCGCCGGGCCCGGATCGTCAACGACCACGGATGGCAGGATCTTGCCGACAGCGACCGCTTCACTGTTCGCGACGGAATCGCCGTCGTCCCGAAGGACGCCGTGATTCCCGACGGCTGGCTGCCCGAGCCCAGCCTCGTCAACACCCACTGAATCGACGGCCGGGCTCCGGCCTTGTACGTCGCCGTGCACGATGGGCGGCCATGGCCGCGGCGCCGCGTGGAGTGGCAGGATGCCGTTGCTTCGGGCCCAGAAATCATTTTGGGGCGAGGAGCCGTTGGGAACGGGCCCCGCGTAGTCGAGCGGATCGGGGCACATCGTGCAGCCGGTCGCACACGCGACGGCGACACACGCCACCCACCCCGCGACGTTCATCCCCCATCCTCGGTCGGCCATCCGTCTCTCCGGCCCACGGACCGGCCTCCGGGCGCCGGCCCCATGGCCGACGCCCATCCAGCCCCTCTGCAGCGGCTGCTCCCCTCCCCGACAACCCGCACCATTGATCGGATCGTCACAGCCGGAACCTTGAGTCGATTTCAGCCCAGCGACATGCACCCTTGCCCGGCTTCCCTACAACTCCACGCCCATGCGAGCCATGAGAATCTTCATGTCGTCCCACACGTGCCGCTTGGCCCCGGGATTGCGCAGGAGATACGACGGGTGGTAGGTGCAGATCACTTGGGCCGAGCCGCACATGAACCATCGTCCCCGCAGCCTGCCGATCGGCTCGGTCGTCTGCAGGAGTGCCTGTGCCGCCGTCGTGCCCAGGCAGCAGATGAACTCGGGGGCGATCACCTGGAACTGCCGTTCGAAATATTCGCGGCAGTTCGCCACCTCGTCGGGCAGCGGCTGACGGTTGTCCGGCGGCCGGCACTTGAGCACGTTGAGGATGTAGACCGCGTCACGCGAGAGCCGGCAGGCCTCAATGATCTTTGTGAGCAGTTGGCCGGCGCGGCCCACGAACGGCAGGCCCGCGGCGTCCTCATCGGCCCCGGGCGCCTCGCCGAAGAAGCACAGCCGCGCGGTCGCGGGCCCCGAGCCGAACACGGTGTTCTGGCGGGCACAGGCAAGCGGTTCGCACCGGCGGCACACCGCCACTTCCTGCCGGATCACATCGAGCGCCTGCTCGCGACTCCCACACACCGGCGACGGCTGCGCAGCCCGCGGCAGGTCAGTCACCCCCGCCAACGCAAGGCTCTCGAGCCGCTGCCGGATTGCGCGTGCCGATGGCCCGGGCATGGAATAACTCCTGACGAGACCGAGGGCTCGGAATCGCCCTCCTCAAAGGAAGACCATGGTACGCGACCACCGGTGGATCGAGCGACGGGGCGAGCTGGGGAGGCAAGCGGGACGCTTGCCCCACGGGCGTCAGAGGGCGCGGCGGAATCGCTTCGGGGCCCGGCCCTTGCCGAGCAACGCGGCGGCCGGCGGCTTCTTCGGCTGCTCCGGAGCGGGCTCGGCGGGCTCCGCCGCACCGGGGGCTGCGTCGAGGCCGGCCCGCACCACCAGGGGCGCCGACTTCCGCCGGTCGAACGCCTCGAAGCCCTCGATCTCGTCGCGCTTGAGCAGTTTCTCGATCCGCATCTCGATCCGCGTGAGCTGCGGCCCTTCGTCTGGCGCCACAAACGTGTAGGCCACACCCTCGCGGCCCATGCGGCCGGTGCGCCCGACACGGTGCACGTAGTCGTCGCAAAACTCGGGAATGTCGTAATTGACGATGTGCGACAAGCTCGAGACGTCGATGCCTCGCCCCACGACGTCCGTCGCGACGAGCACCTTTACCGTGCCCTCGCGAAACTGC
>CAZDTC010000497.1:0-2078 GCA_964508125.1 uncultured Candidatus Kuenenia sp. | reverse complement strand
CGGGGGCGAGCCTCGTGCTCTCCGTCAACTCGACGAACGTCGCCGCCGCCGCCGACTGGGGCTGCGAAGTGGTCGTCGTGCCCGACGTGCCGGCCACGCTCGCCGGCTTCGACGACACGATCGCGCGGCTCGCCGCCGCGGGCGTACGCCATCGGCTCGATCCCGTGCTCGAGCCGATCGGCTTCGGGTTCGCCGCGAGCCTCGGCCGCTACCTCGACGTGCGGAGGCGGTATCCGAGCGCCGAGATGATGATGGGGATCGGCAATCTCACGGAGCTCACCGACGTCGACTCCGCCGGCATCAACACGCTGCTCCTTGGCTTCTGCCAGGAGATCGGCATCCGCTCCATACTCACCACCGAGGTGATCCATTGGGCGAAGAGCAGCGTGAAGGAGTGCGCGCTTGCGCGAGCGCTCGTGCACCACGCCGTCGAGAACCGCACGCTCCCCAAGCACGTCGAGCCGCGGCTCGTGACGCTGCGCGCGGGCAAGCCGCAGGAGCACGGGCCCGAGGCCCTCGCCGGCCTGGCCCGCGCGATCCGCGACCCCAATATCCGCATCTTCGCCGAGCGGGGGCTCGTGCACGTGGTGGGCGTGGGGCTGCACCTCGAATCGCGCGACCCGTTCGCGCTCTTCGCCGAGCTCGAGGCCGCGCGGCCCGACATCGACGCCAGCCACGCCTTCTACTTGGGCTACGAGATCGCAAAGGCCGTGACGGCCCTCACGCTCTCGAAGGACTACCGCCAGGATCAGGCCCTCGACTGGGGCCACCTCACGCAGCCCGAAATCGGCCACGGCCCGTCGCGGGTGGCGGCTGACGTGGCGCGGAAGGCGGGCGCGCCCGCCACGCTCGCCGACACGCCGGCCGACGAGGTGGCCCGCCCATGACAGCATCCGCGCCGCTCGTCACACGCTCTACGCCGCTCGTCACGCGCACGTTCACGACCGCCTCCGGCGCCGTCGTCGCCGAACTCGCGCCCCACGTCACGGCTGAAGCCCTGTTTCGGCAACTTGCCGACGCACCGCAACTGTTGTTTCTCGACAGCGCCGCCATCGACGAGCCGGTGGCCAACGCCCACGCGCCCGGCGCGCCGCCCCGTCTCGGGCGGTATTCATTCGTGGCGGCCGACCCGATCCATCCGGTGATCGTCGACGCCGCCGGCAGCGCGGCAGACATCGCCGCCGCATTCGCCACCGTCCGCGGGCTGCTCGCCGACCTCGCCTGCGCCACGATCCCGGCGCTCCCGCCGTTTCAGGGCGGCGTGGCCGGGCTCGTGGCCTACGAGTGCGGCCTCGCGCGGCTCGGGATCACGCCCCCCACGCCCCCGGCCGCCGGGGTGCCGCTCGTCGCGCTCTGCGTCTACGACGTGGTCGCGGCGTTCGACCACGACGCCGGTCGCGGCTGGATCATCTCGCAGGGCGTGCCGGCCCGCGGCCCGGTCGCCCGGCGGGCGCGAGCCACGGCCCGGCTCGACACTTTTCTCGAGCGGCTCTCGCGCCCGCCCGCGCGGCCGCGCCCCGACCCGCCGGCACCGCTTCCGCCCGACGCCGGCCACGCGCTCGAGTCGCATCCGCACGTATTCTCCACGCACTCGCCCTCCGCCTATCGCGACATGGTGAGCCACGGGATCGAATACGTACGGTCAGGCGACATCTTCCAGGTAAACCTCGCCCAGCGGTTCGCCGTGGCGACGGCGCTCGACCCCGTCGAGCTCCACCTGCGGGCCCGCACGCTCAACGCCGCCCCCTTCGCGGGCTATTTCGATGCCGGCACCTGCCACCTCGCGAGCATGTCGCCCGAGCGGTTCCTCCAGGTCACCCGCGGCACCGTGCGGATGCACCCGATCAAGGGCACGCGCCGCGTCACCGCCCAGCCCGAGGCCGATCTCTACGCCGGCACCGACCTCGAGGCGAGCGCCAAGGACCGTGCCGAAAACGTGATGATCGTCGATCTCGTGCGCAACGACCTCGCGCGGGTGTGCCGCCCGGAGAGCGTGAGGGTGGAGGCCCTCTGCCGGCTCGAGCGTTACCGCTACGTGCAGCACCTCGTGTCGATCGTGGCCGGCCGGCTGCGGCGCG
>CAZDTC010000496.1:0-2082 GCA_964508125.1 uncultured Candidatus Kuenenia sp. | reverse complement strand
GTTGGGCAGCGGCAGCACGCCGATCGGGATGTTGAGGCCGTCCGCGAACCGGGTCGCCTTCCTCGCCCGGCCGTCCGGCCCGAAATCCTCGAGCACGGTCAGCCCGTCCTGCGGCGTGGCGCCGTCGGCCGCCGCGAAGGGATACTCGACCGAGTGGGTCACCCAGAGCCGGCCGCGGGTGTCGAACGCCAGGTTCATCGGCTTCTGGATCTCGGGCTCGCTGGCGACGAGCTGGATCGTAAAACCGGGCGGCAGTTTGAACTTCGCCTGCTCCTCCTCGGGCGTGAGGGCCTCGGTGGGAGCGACCGGCGGACTGGCAAAGGCCCGCAGCTCCAGCCACGCCGTGCAGAAAAAGATGACGGCTGCGATCGTCTGCCAGCGTTTCATGGGCTTGCTCTCCGTGGTGCCAAGCCGTCGAGCGTACGTAATCACCATTATGTATGTGTGTACGTATCGTGACGAACGCTGGCAATGCCGTGGCGACCCCCCGTCGCAGAGCATTAAAAACGCGGCCTCATGGAACGAAAGGGCCGAAGATACACGACCCGACCGACATCCTGCGCGGCGATATACTGCGGCCTTTCAACCAAAGATCACCTTCTGCCGCCGACCACCGGAGAACCGCCGTCATGACGACCTCGACCACTCCACGCCAGTCCACCCGCCGCGCGTTTGCCCGCGATGGCGCCGCCCTCGCCACGGCGGCTGCGTCGCTCTCCGCAACGATGGTGCATTCCTCCCGTGCGGCGGCCGCGGAGTCCCGACCCCTGCGGATCGGGGTCATCGGCTGCGGCGGCCGTGGCTCGGGGGCGATCAACGACTCGCTCTCCATCAACTCGGGCGTCACGCTCGTGGCGCTGGCCGATCTCTACGGCCGCAACTGCGAGCGGCTCTGGAAGGCGATGCGGGAGGCCCATCCCGACAAGGTGGCCACTTCCGACACGAGCCACGACGGACTCGACGGCTACAAGCGCATCCTCGACGACCCGACCATCGACGTCGTGCACGTCACCTCCACGCCCGGCTTCCATCCGCTGCATGCGCGGGCGGCGATCGCGGCGGGCAAGCATGTGTTCGTCGAGAAGCCGGCCTGCGTCGACCCGGTCGGCTATCGCACCTGCCTCGCCACCCACGACGAGGCCGTGGCGAAGGGGCTCGCGATCGTCGGTGGCACGCAGTATCGCCGGCAGACGAACTACGCCGGCGCGATCGAGCAGATCCGGCAGGGGGCGATCGGAGACATCATCGGCGCCCAGGCCCGCTACTGCAGTGGGAGCATCTGGTATCGCACGCGGACCGAGGGGATGAGCGATGCCGAATACCAACTCAACAACTGGTATCACTTCGTGTGGCTCTCGGGCGACCAGCTCGTCGAGCAGGCCGTTCACAACCTCGATCTGATCAATTGGGTGATGGATGCCAACCCCGTGTCGGCCTACGGCTCGGGCGGCAGGTTCTTGCGGCCCGACGACAGCCAGCTCTGGGACACGTTCGGCGTCGACTACGAGTATCCCGGCGAACGGTTCGTGTCGTTCCAGTCGCGGCACCTGCCCAACACGCTCTCGGACGTGGGCAACGTGATCCACGGCTCGAAGGCCACCTGCCACATCGAGGGAGCAAACGGCGGCTCGCGAATCGTGGATCGCTCCGGCAAGGTGGTGTGGGAAATGCAGGGCAGCATCGCCGATGCCTACAAGCAGGAGCACAAGGCCTTGGTCGATTCGATCCGGGCCGGCAAGCCGATCGTCGAACTGCGGCAGATGGCCGACAGCTCGCTCGTGGGCGTGATGGGCCGCCTGGCCGCCTACACCGGGCAGAAAGTCACCTGGGATTTCGTCGCGAAGGAGTCGCAGCTCGATCTCTTCCCCAAGGACCTCACCTGGACTTCGTCGCTGCCGAACCCCGGCTTCGCCGTGCCCGGCAAGACGAAGCTCATCTGATCACATCATCATCCACTTGAGGAATCACCCGTGGCACACACCACTCCCTACAACGTCGGCGTGATCGGCTACGGCTGGGCCGCGACGGCCCACATCGCCGCCATCAACGCCACCACCCGCGGCCGCGTGACGGCCGTCTGCT
>CAZDTC010000495.1:0-2087 GCA_964508125.1 uncultured Candidatus Kuenenia sp. | reverse complement strand
ACCTACGCCATCTTCGACGTGCTGTTTCTTCAGCGGAACATTTCGATCGGCGATCGGCCGCTGGTGTATGCCGGCGCCCCCAATCCTGCGAACGTGGTCATGACCACGCAGGACCTGCAACCCGGGATCGGAACCGGCACCCGCGTGTTTTTCGGCCAGCTACTCACCGACACGTGGGGCTGGGAGATCGGCTACACGGGCATCTACGGAATGTTCGGGGATGCATTCGTCACCGGTCCCGGCAACCTGCAACTGCCGCCTGATCTGAGCACGGTGGTATTTCCCTTCGGCGACGCCGAGGAGGTGCGGGGAACCTACTGGTCGTCGCTGAACCTCACGGAGGTCAACCTGTTCCGGTACCGATGCTGTCGGGAGTGCGGCCCCACACTCCTCGCGTGCACCAACTGCAAGCCGAATTGCCATTGCATCAATTGGATCGGAGGATTCGTGTGGGCGGGGCTGGATGAGCAGGCGGCCCTCACGGGCACATGCTGCAAGGGCACCGAGACAAGCACCTACGCAACGCAGACGTCAACGAACTATTACGGAGCCCAGATCGGCATGCGGGGCCGCCGTGAATGGTGCCGCTGGGCCGTCGAAGGTTGGTGGAAGACGGCTCTCTGTGGCACGTCCGCCATGCAGATCCAGCGACCGATCTACGATCCTGTCACGACGCTCTACGAACGTGGGGAGAACCGGTCGACCGGCACGGGCGTCGGCTTCATCGGCAGTCTGAACGCCACGCTGATCTACCGGCTCACCGAGGTGTGGGGCCTGCGGGCCGGCTACAACTTCTACTGGCTGACGAACGCCGCGTTCGCACCGACCCAGTGGGACTTCAGCACGGCAACGACGGCAGGCACCGGCATCAACAACAACGGCACCCTGTTTCTGCACGGTGCGAACCTCGGCGTCGAAGCCCGCTGGTAGAGCGAGTCGACCCCGGGAGCACGATCACGAACTCCGGCGGCGGGCACGCATCACGGCGGCGGTTCCGGCAGCCACCGCCAGCAGGCCGATCGTCGTCGGCTCCGGCACCGGCTGGGCCGCAAATTCGAGCGTGGCACTCGTGCTCACGAAGTTTCCCGCACCACCGGTCTGGGTAAATTCCACGATGAATTGCGCGGCTGCGGGGTTCGGCGTGAACGGGGTGCCAAAGGTCCCTTGCTGGTAATTACCCTGGAAAAGGAACGAGCGGATCGTGTCGTTCCGGAGTGGCGTGATGGTTGTCGAGGCGAAATTCCCGAATGTCGTGTTGCCGAACTGCAGGCTCAGGGGGTTGCCCACCGTGAAGGTCACAGGGCCGAAATTCTGCTGCGGCAAGGCGACCGGTGTTGCAAAGAAGCCTGAACTGTTGGCGGTCGTCCTCAAGTTGCCGATTGTGAATGTCGTCGCCGTGGAAATGTCATTGACCGGCCCGACGGTCGTCACTCCCGCGTCCCGGAACGCCTGCGCACTCGTCCCCGAGATCAACGTTCCCCACGCCGGTGCCGCAACCAGCGAGCATGCCGCCGCCGCGAGCGCGTATAGGAATCCGGATCGACTCGCGCGTACTGCAAGAACCATGGCTAACTCCCTGTTTCGAGGACCGTCTGGTATGACCCCGAAGCCGAATGTCCATGGCGACGAACCAAAGCGAGGCACGAATCGGGCCGAAGAAAGCGAATCCCGGGAGCAACTCACCGGCAGAGGCCGGGAATGCAACAGGGAAACTACAACCTCGAAGCCGCTCGGCCGGATTCAGTCTCGCGGCGCCCTGAGGCAGCCGCAGCGATCCGCCGCAACGTCATTCGACCGAGGCCAGTAGCTTCCCTTTCGTGGCGTGAAATTCGGGGCAACAAACCCTCGAATTACCGCCATCGCTACAGATTATCACACGTCTTCCCAAGGCCTGTCAAGGGGCCGGCCCGCGGATTTTTTTCTCCGCGGGCCGGCCGGTTCATTCGCAGCGCCCCCGCCTGGATGGCGCCGCATATTCAGGGCCGGCAGACTTCGTGCACGACCCGCTTTTTCCGACAAAAACCTACCGCACGGCCTCCTGCAGCATCTTCGCGTTGGGCACCGAGTGTCGCGAGACGAGGCCGCCC
>CAZDTC010000494.1:0-2089 GCA_964508125.1 uncultured Candidatus Kuenenia sp. | reverse complement strand
GCGAAGAGATAGCCCACGCCGAAGCCCGCTGCGTGGAGCAGGGCCACGGCGGCGAGCAGCCGCGGGCCGCTCGCCATCACGGCCGCCGCGTTCTGCCCGATGACGCTCGCGCACACAAGCGCGATCGTGACCACGCTCACCAAAGGCGCCACCGGCAGCACGGCCCGCACCACGCCCGGTAGCAAGCGGTTGATCGCCACGCCGGCGGCGACCGGCAGCACGACGACCTGGAGCGTGGAGAAAAAGAGCCCCCAGGCGTCGACCTCCACGAGCCGGCCGGCGAGGAGCTTCGTGAGCAAAGGCGTGAGCACGACGGCGCCGAGCGTCGTGCAGGTGGTCATCAGCACCGAGAGGGCCACATCGGCCCGGGCGATGTAGGTGACCACGTTCGAGGCGGTTCCGCCCGGACAGCAGGCCACGAGGATCAGACCGACTGCGAACGGGGTTTCCAGCTGGCACAGCGTGGCCACGATCCAGCCCGCCGTGGGCATGATCAAAAACTGTGCGACAAAGCCGGCGGCGACGGTCGCAGGCCGCGTGGCCACGCGGGCAAAGTCTTCGACCGTGAGCGTGATCCCCATGCCGAGCATGATCACGGCGAGGCCGACGACGATCGCATTGCCGCGAAACCAGACAAACCACGCAGGTTGAACAAGCGCGAGTGCACAGGCCGCGAGCACCCACAGCGGAAACGCGTTTGCGGCGAGGTCGAGGATGCGTCGCATGTGGCGGCGCTATTCAGCAGCCCCCAGCCGGGCCGTGCGCACGAAGTCGCAGGCCGGCGGCATCACGTCGGCCAGGCCGTCGTCCTCGCAGCGGATCGACACCTCGTCGGCACCGGCCTGCTCCACGAGCAGGCTGCCCGTGGCCGACGCATCGGCCCCCTGCCCTTCGAACCGCACACGCCAGCCCTTGCCTTCGGGAGTCCACGTGGCTTCGGCGAAGCGCCCATCGGATGAAAAGAGCCACGAGCGGAGAGAGCGGCGGTCGGCGTCCCAGCCGATGATCTCGGTGATCTCTCGCTGGCCGGGTGCGCCGGGCGGAAGGAGGCCGGGGATCGAGTCGTCGCCGGCGACGGGCCGCACCGCCGCGCCGCTGTCGAAGGTGACGACGTGACTGCGCACCAGGAACGCGCGGCCGGCACTCCAGAAGCAGTGCGTGCCTGCCGTCACGCCCTCGCCCACATCCTCCCAGGAGCCGACGAGCCAGGCGAGCGCGTCGAGAGGGCTGCGGACCGGCTCGGCCGACGGGGCCGGGGCGGCGAGCGAGGCCTCGCGCACGCTCGCGAGCATCCAGCGGCCTGCTTCCTTGACGACCACGGCCGAGAAGCGGCTGCCGGACGGGGCTGCGAGCGACTCGCCGTCGGAAAACCCGATCCGCGAGACGCCGTCGACGAGGGCCACGTCGTCGCGGATCGGCCGGATCGACTCGACGTCGATGTCGATCGTGGCGCCCGCGTCTTCCTGGAAGAGCGTCGCGAACACTTCCGCCACCGCTTCGCGGCCGCGGGTCGTTTCGCCGGTGTCGAGGTCGACGTTTTCACCCGCCTCGCTCCAGTGCGCGGCGAGGGCTGCCGGATCGTGGCGGTTGAAGGCCCGGAGATACTCGCGGAGCATCGCAGCCACTTCCTCGACGGCCGGTCGGCCCGTCGGAAAATCGAGCGTGGCTGGGGCGGGAGCGGCGCGTTCCACGGCGGCGACCGCAAGCCCGCCGCGCGGGGCCATCGTGGCCGGCTCGAGCGACATCGTGGCCCCGATCGCATCCGGCAAGCGGAACGGCTTCGGCTTCGTGATCACATCGGGGATCGTCCGCAGCATGGGCTGCGACGGGTCGGCTGACGCCGTCGCGCGGACGGGCACTTCAACGCGGCCCTGCTCGATCGCGCGGGAATTGCACCCGGCAATGGCCGTGGTCAGGACGAAGAGACCAAGAAACGCGTGAGAGCGGTGGCAGAAACGATTCACGGTCGAAACCCTCCGTGGTTTATGAGGTTTGGATCATAGCCGATCCGGGGGGGAAAACACACGCTGGCCGTGGGGCGAGCGTCTCGCTTGCCGAGAGTTGAGGCCGCATTGGCAACCGGGACGGT
>CAZDTC010000493.1:0-2099 GCA_964508125.1 uncultured Candidatus Kuenenia sp. | reverse complement strand
CCTGCGTGCCGAGGGCCTGCCGCATCCCGGTGATGATCTCGTCGGTGCTCGAAGCCCGGGGATTGATCCGGCCGAGCTTGCGGAGGTAGGCCTGCATCGCGGCGAGGCCCTCCTGCTTGGGGTCGATCGAGCAGCCGAGGGTGTGGTCGCGCGGCTGGCCGGGTGGGAAAGCACGAAGGGCTGCGGCGAGGTCTTCAAGGAGCAGCGTCGGCGCGCCCGTTTCGATGCCGACGACGCGGCCCGTGGCGTCGGTGATCCAGCCCTCGGCCGGCCCGCCGATCACGATGTCGCCGCGGTCGGAGCCCTCGCCGGGGTAGATGAACACGTATTGGATGCGGGTGAGGCCGGCGAGTTTTTCATACTCGTCGGGAATGCCCCGGCCGGTGGCGGCGGCCTTCGCCACCTCGGCCTCGAGCCGGGAGAGCGAGACCATGCGGAGCTTGGAGCTCTTTTGGAGTTCGCCGGGCAGCGTCGCGGCCGCTGCCTTACGACGCTCGAGCGAGAGGCCCGCATCGCGGACGCCATGCGTTCGGAGCACGCCCGGGGCATCGATGATCACGCCGGCGGCGGTCATGCCGCCGCCACCCATCATGCCACCACCCATGCCACCACCCATGCCGCCGCCGCCCATGCCACCACCACCCATGCCACCGCCCATGCCGCCCATGCCACCGCCCCCCATGCCACCCATGCCGCCGCCCATGCCGCCCATCTGGGCAACGGCGGGCCCGCAGAAGAGCAATGCCGCGATCGACGCGCAGCACACACGCAGGGCGAAACGAGGCTTTTTCATGGCAAATCCCGGGGGCAACCCAAAACTCCTCATCCAGTATCGTCTGCGCAGGGGGCCGATCTCCACTTCCCCCGGTGTCGCGTGATTTCAGCCCCGGGAAACTCAGGCCGACTCAGGCAAACGCCTTCGGGCCGCGGCGGGCAGGCTCGGCTTCGCGGCGTTTCTGGGCTAGTGTCAGGGCCGCCCGGACGCACCCTGGGCCAAGAAGACCGGTCAGGTCGGCAAGGAGGGCGTGCGACCAGGCCACCTTCTCCCGGTCGGCCTCCATCAACACGCGCCGGCCGTCGGCCAATTCGAGCACGAGCCTCAGGGGTGCCTGCCCCGGATGGCGCTTGAGCAGGGCGGCGAGCCGCTCGAGCGTGTCGGAGCCGTGCCCGGGCTCCGTCACCTTCACGGTCACGCTCCGCACCGGCCGCGTCCAGATGTCGGCGACCGGCACGAGGTCGTTGACGATCAGGTTCGTCTCGTCGCTGCCGGCGCGCCGGTCGATCGAGCCGCTCACCACCACGACGGCGTCGGGCACGATCCACTCGCCGAGCCGGGCGTAGTCCTCCGGCCAGCAGATCGTGCGCACGAGCCCTTCCATGTCTTCGAGATCAAACATCCCGTAGCGCGTGTGCGTCGATCCCGGCCGCGGCTGCTTCACGTTGGAGAGCTTGAGCGCGGCCACGAGCCCACCGATCACCACGTCGCCCTTCGCCTTCACGGCGCCGAGGCCGCCGGTGCCGTGCGTGCAGATCGCCTCGAGGAGGCTGGCATGCTCGGCAAGCGGGTGGCTGTGCACGTAGTAGCCGAGAACCTCTTTTTCCCCCGAGCGCATCTCGAGATCGGTGAGCGGCGGCACGTCGGATACGCTCGATGGCACGGGGGCCGATGCCGCCGCGGCGGCATCGTCGAAGGCATCGAAGAGATTCTTCTGGCCGCTCTTGCGATCGGCCACGCGGGCCGCCCCGGCGGCCATCGCCTTTTCGATTGCGGCGAGAATCGCTCCGCGGTGGCCGCCAAGCCCGTCGAGGGCCCCCGCCTTCGCCAGGCTCTCGATGGCCGTCTTGTTGACGAGCGACGGGTCGAGCCGGCCGCAGAAGTCGTCGAGGTCGCGGAACGCCCCGCCGCGCTCCCGCTCGGCGGCGATCGCCTCCGCCGCCTGGCCGCCGCAGCCCTTGATCGCCGAGAGGCCGAAGAGGATGCGGCCGTCCTTCACGGCGAAGTCGGCGGCCGAGGCGTTGACGTCGGGCGGCGCGACCTCGATGCCCATGCGCCGGCAGTCCTCGATGTGCTCGACGAGGGCGTCCTTCTTCTTGAAGTT
>CAZDTC010000492.1:0-2103 GCA_964508125.1 uncultured Candidatus Kuenenia sp. | reverse complement strand
GCTGCCGCAACGCCCAGGGCTCGAGCATTCCACGCGGCGTGTACACGAGCGGCATCTCGCGGCAGCGGACGATCCGCATCGCCGCGTAGGTGCCGGCGTCCCACAGCCCATGCACATGGGCGATCGTGGGCTTGGACGTGACCAAATCGCGGGTGAAGCGGTCGCAAATGCCGGCATCGAACGGATTACCCGCGAGCGGGCCGACGAAGATCGGAGTCCGGCCCCAGTGCTCGGGGTCGATGCGAGTTGGAGGGCGGACCTCCACGGGACCGGCGACTACCGGGGCATAGCGGCCTTCGGCACTGATGGCTCGCACGAGCCCGGCCACGGATACATACGGCCCGCCAGCCGCGGGCGTCAGCCCGGTCGTAAAGTGGGCGACCACCGGCGAAAACTGCGGAAGAACAGACACCATGCACCACTTAGGCCGCTTTGTACCCCAGCCTCTGCAGGCCCGAGTTTCCAGTTTTTATTCCCGAAGGCGATAGTCTCGGCCCGATAGCGCTGCTAGCCGCCGCCATCTCGCGCAGTAGCACGGCAAGCGTCATGGCCGTCATAAATCGATCCGAGATCGGTGAAAACAACACGCTCCAGATGGTGTTCATGGCGACCGTCGTGGCCCAAAGTCGTAATTGCGACTCATGGAGCATTGGCTTGTAGAAGCTGAGCAGCAAGATGTAGATCGCATAAATCCAAAACATGCCGCCGAAGAAGCCGCTTTGAACCCAGGCCTGTACGATGTGGGAATGCGTTGGAATGCCGGGATACCCAGACTTGTAGTAGCCCATGTCGGCTTTCTCTCCCATCAACTCACACATCCGCACATAAAATTCCTGCTTGTCGAGGGGCCACGATCCATAGCCAAAAATCGGGTTTTCTTTGATCGCTAGCAATCCGGCCAAGACATCGGCACGCCCTCCGATGATCAATCCGAATCGGCTTCTCGACTGCGCCTCGTACTTGAGCCGGGCGCGCGTGCCGAGCAGATCATTTGAGGCAGCCCAGCCGTATGCCGAAAGAACCGCAAGGCCGACGAACACGACGAGAATGACCGCAGGGATTGCCCGGCCGATCGTCATCCGCCTTACAAGCCCGCTGCTTTGCCGCATTCGTCGGGCGACAACATTGCGAGCAGCCGTGATTGCCGGACCGAGAATCGTCACTGCGCCAATCGACCTCGACCCCATGGCGATATTGAGCACACCGGCAATCACTCCGGATGAATATCCAATGATCGGCGTCGACCGAAAATACCAGAGCATAAGGACGAGGGAGATTGCGTATGGCACGCCGCACCAGTGCGTTTCCCAAGTGATCTCAGCGATGCCACCACGCGCCCACTGCCGGTATTCGTGCACTCCGCCCTTGAGGACGTAAGCTGACAGGATCACCGACGGAATCACCCCGATCGAAAACCAAAGCAGCTTCCGCCATGTGTCGGTGGCTATGTACCAGCTACAAAATGGGATGCAGCAAATGAGCACGATCGCGCGGGCGATTCCGCGCGCCGACAGGCTCCAAGCCGTTTGATTGTAGATGTCGGAGATCACCGTGCCGGAGAGCCAGAGAAACGCGAGCGGAACGAGCCACCGCGTAGGCGCGAGTGTGGCCCGGGCTGTCAGTCTGCGAAGCAGCACAGGCGTGGCTATCAGGACAAAGATCTCGCTGAGCGGCAGGTAGCCGATCAACTGCACCTGGAGCCGCGTGCCGAGTCCGAGCAGGAACGCGGCGAACGAAGAGTGCATCATGGCAAATCGCGCCGACAGTTCGCGTGTTTCATGGATGCAAGTGTATCACGCCCACTCGTCATGAATTGCACAACGCCGCCGCACGCGTGTAGGCGTCTCTGGTAGCCATTGCGCAGCGTTGCCAGGTGAAGTTTGCAATTCTTTGCCGACCGCGTTGCACAAGCTCATTCTGTCGGGCCGGCGAGAACACGACTGCCTCGATCGCCCGACTGATGTCGTCGGCGATTCTCCCATCGAAGTATTCGGCAGCATCTCCGCACACTTCTGGGCACGGGCCGTGCAAACTCGACACCACCGGGCAATCGTGAGCCATGGCCTCCAGCAGGGGCATTCCAAAACCCTCGTACAACGAGGG
>CAZDTC010000491.1:0-2103 GCA_964508125.1 uncultured Candidatus Kuenenia sp. | reverse complement strand
AGTAGGCGACCTTCGTCTGCCAACGGCCTACGCCGTAGACAAGCGGCACTCCGAACCGATAATCAGCCGAGCGCAAATCCCGGTCGTCATTCGGGTCGAGCCGCACAAACGCCGCACCCTCGATCTGGACCTCGAAGCCCTGCGGATGCACCACCGGGTCGGAGCCGTAGCGCAGGATCGACGCCCGGCCGCCAAGCGTGGTGTCCCAGAGCGTGCCCTCTTGGCGCCCCGGAACGAACACGTCGGGATTCGTGGCCTGGTACATGACGCTGCCGATGCGGGGCTCCTTGGGCCCCGCCAGATAGCTCGTGTAGATCAGGTTGTTCGGCAGCATCTGCCAAAACCACGGCTGCGGCGCCCACAGATCGGTGAACTCCTCGGGAAACGCGCCGTTGGGTACGAGGCAGTCGTCGGTGCACGCCGGCATCTCCTCGTATGGCACGTCGAGGACGACCGGCCCTTGCGGACGCGTGGGTGGCAAGGTGTGCACCTCGGGCGCGGCCAACGGGTCGCCGGGCACGACCGCGCGCGGCACGGGCAAGGCGTGGGCCGGTGCGTTCCCCTGGCCGACGGCGGTCGACGAGCCGACGAGCATGCCGGCAAGGATCACAACGCTGAAAATCACCCGATGCATGACACTCCGACACGGATCGCCCGCCACGCCGCCGCGCACGGCAAGGCAACGTCGTCCTGCCGTGAGAGCAGCGTGGTTGCACACCCGCATGGTTGCTGCGAAACTCTGGGAGGTCACTGTAGGGAACGCACGGACCGTCGACACACTCAAATCGTCATCCACAGCAGATTCCGCGATTGGCCGAGGCCGGCCGACGCGCACCCTCCGTGACTTCCGGAGAGTGGGGCAGTCCCGCATCTCCGCACTCCTCCCCACTCCGCCACGCCAGACGAAACTTCCCACATGACGCCCCCGCAGTCTTCCCCCAAAACATCGGCCAATCCCGGCGGGAACCCGGCTGACGAGGAATTGGCGGCCGCTCTCGGCAAGATTCCCAGTGGGCTGTTCATCATCACATGGCGGGAAAAAGACCGCGACCGCGGAATGCTGGCGAGCTGGGTGATGCAGGCAGGATTCGTGCCGCCGCTCGTGACCGTGGCCGTGGCCCCGGGCCGCGATCTGCTCGTGGCCATCGACTCGGGCACTGGTTTCGTCGTGAACGTGCTCGCCGAGAATCAGCGGCCACTGCTCGCGCGTTTCGGCAAGCCTCCAGCCGCTGGCGAAGACCCGTTTGCAGGGCTCGGCTTGGGCCGCGCCGCGTGCGGAGCACCGACGCTCGATGGCGCCGCCGCCTGGCTCGAATGCACCCCGGTATCGTGCACGGCCGGCAGCGATGCGGTGCCGGCCGACCATGTCGTGGTGCTGGCCCGCGTGAGAAGCACCGCTGCCGGTCCCGACACGGCGCCGCTAGTGCATCTGCGCAAAAATGGGCTACGCTACTGAGCGTCCTGCACTCCCGACGGCCCTTTCCTGGAGCGGAGTCGATTTCCCGATGAACGCGATCCGAACGGCATGGCTCGCCGCCTGCGTGCTCACCGTCCTTGGCGGCTGCTCGAAGCCACCCGCACCGACGGCTGGCGCCGCACCGGCAGCGTCACCCGCAAACACCTCTGGAGCCGACCGACGGTTCGTGTTCATCACCAATGGTGATGACCCCTTCTGGGACGCGTGCAACGCCGGCCTCGTCGAGGGGGCGAAGCGGTTCGACCTCGCGGCCAAGGGGCTGCGGGCCGTGATGGAGAAGGGCAATGGGACGGCCCAGGGCCAGATCGAGAAACTGCGCCAACTCGCCAGCCAGGCCGACGTCGCCGGCGTGGCGATCTCCGTGATCCAGGCCGAGAACGCCGCGATCGTGGAGGAGATGAAGACCCTCGCCGCGCAGGGCGTGAAGGTGCTCACGGTCGACGGCGACGTGAACCGCGCGTTATTCCGCGACGCACGCCCCTGGTACATCGGCACCGACAACATCGTGGGCGGCCGGCTGCTCGGCGCCGCCGCCAAGGCGATCCTCACCGCCCGCGGCAAGACGTCGGGCGGCTACGTGCAGTTCGCCGGCTTCACCGACAACGACAACGCCCGGGCCCGCATGA
>CAZDTC010000490.1:0-2104 GCA_964508125.1 uncultured Candidatus Kuenenia sp. | reverse complement strand
GGCGACTCCGAGTCGAGCGGCTCGGGCTCGAAGACGACGTGCTCTCCCGGCTCGACCGCGTCGCCGAGATTCCGATGGCGGGGCTGCCGCACAGCCTCAACGCCGCCACGAGCGCCGCGATTGCGATCTACGAATATGCCCGTCAGATCCCCCGGCGGGATGGGCGATGACGCTCGTCGTCGGCACCGACGAGGCGGGCTACGGGCCAAACCTCGGCCCGCTCGTCGTGGCCGCCACGGCCTGGCGGCTCGCGGGCGGCGCCGCCACGGCGGACCGCGCCTTCGCGGCGGTCGCTGACGCCGTGGGACATGTCGCCTCCACCCCGCTGTGGGCCGACTCGAAGGCGATCCACCGCGGTGGCGCGGGCCTCGCGGCGCTCGAGCGCGGCGTGCATGCGGCCCTCGCCCTTTTCCACGACGAGCCGGTGCGCGACTGGCCGCGGCTGGCAGCGACGGTAGGAGCGATCGGACCTGCAGCGCACGCGGCGCGGGGTTGGGCGGGGCTCGACGCGCTCCCGCTTCCCCGCGCGGCCGACCCTCAGGCATGCACGGCCGCGGCCACGACAGCTCGAGTCTCGCTTGAGTCCGCCGGCCTCGAACTTCTCGGCATCGCTTGCCGGGCCGTCTACCCACAGGAGTTCAACCGTCTACTCGACCGTGGGCTCAACAAGTCCGACATCCTTTCGCAGACGACGCTCGACCTCGCGGCAGAGATGGCGGCCCGATTCAGCCCCGACGACACGCTCGTGTGGTGCGACCGCCACGGCGGCCGCAAGGGCTACGGTGCACTCGTCGCCAGGCACTTCTCCCTGCCGCTCGTGCAGCCGATCGAGGAGACGGCCACGCGCTCCGCCTACGCGGCGCCGCAGCTCACGGTCGAGTTTTGCGTCGGTGGCGAGGCGCGCACTCCGGTCGCCCTCGCGAGCATGGCGGCGAAGTATGTGCGGGAACTCGTGATGGAGGTCTTCAACGGGTTTTGGGCCGAGCGCGTGCCGGGCCTCGCCCCGACGGCGGGCTATCCGGTCGATGCCAGACGGTGGCGGGTAGAAGCAGCAGCAGCCGTCGCCGCCGCAGGAATCCCTGCCGACGACCTCTGGCGGCGGGCCTGAACTTGCCCCGGCCCCCGGGCGAAACCACAATCGCATCCCGTATGGCCACGCTCACCACCCGCCTGTTCATCGTCCGCCACGCGTGGGCCGAGGATCCCGGCCCGGGCATCGACGACCATGCCCGCCGCCTCACGAAGAAGGGGCGAAAGAGGTTCGAGGCGTTCGCCCGCCACCTCCGCGCGGCCGGAATGGAACTCGACCTCGTGGCGACGAGCCCGCTCGTGCGGGCCCGCGAGACGGCCGAGATTCTCGCCGATGTGTTCGACACCCGCCCGCCCGTCGTCGTCGACGCGCTCGCCCCCGCGGTCGACTGGCAGGCATGTGTCGAGTGGACGATCGAGCAGGACGCCGCGAGCGTGGCCTGGGTCGGCCACATGCCCTGCGTCGGCCGGCTCGTCGCCCTCTCGATCGGCGATGGCTCCGCGTCGATCCGCATGCAGAAGGGGGCGATCGCCTCGATCCGGCTCGACGACGGCCCCGGCCACCCGGGGGAGCTCGAGTGGCTGACGACGGAGGGGATCGTGACGGGCGACTGAACGCCGCCCCGTCATCGGTGCCATGCCGATGGACGAGGCCAAAACGCGCGATTAGGCTACCGGTCATCGGCACGATCGGGGCGCACGAGGAGACATGATGGACGCATACCGCAGAATCCAGACCGGCAAGACCGGCGACGTGCACATGGTGGTGTTCAAGGACAAGAAGATCCTCGACGACACGGTGCTCGACGAGATCAAGAAGGAGATCGCCGCCTTCCTCGGCAAGAGTTCCGGCCCCGACGTCCTCCTCGACTTCGCAAACGTCGAGTTCATGTCGAGCGCCATGCTCGGGCTCCTCGGCCAGCTCCACCGCAAGATCGCCGCCGGCCACGGCCGGCTGAAGATGTGCGGCATCCGCCCGGAGATCTTCCAGGTCTTCAAGATCACGAGCCTCGACAAGCTGTTCAGCATCCACAAGGACGCGCCGACCGCCCTGGCGACGTTCACCTGACGGCTG
>CAZDTC010000489.1:0-2108 GCA_964508125.1 uncultured Candidatus Kuenenia sp. | reverse complement strand
CGATGATCCGGCGGATGATCGAGTCGGGGGTCACGCCCTCGCTCTCGGCGGCGAACCCGACCACGATCCGGTGCCGGAGCACCGGGGCGGCGAGCGTCTGGATGTCTTCGACGGCCACATGGCTGCGGCCCTGGAGGAGCGCGCGGGCCTTCGCCCCCACGATCAAAAACTGCACTGCCCGTGGGCCGGCTCCCCACGAGAGCTGATCCGAGACGAAATCGGGCACGCCCTTCTCGCCCGCCCGTGTCTGGCGCACGAGCGCGAGCGCATAGCGCACCAGGTGGTCGCTGATCGGCACCTCGCGCACGCTCTGCTGGAGCGCGATGATGTCGGCCGCGGAGAGCACCGGGCGGGCCTCTTCCACGACCGCGCCGGTGGTGCGGCGGGCGATCTCGAACTCCTCGTGAAACGACGGGTAGTGCACCCGCACCTTGAACATGAAGCGATCCTGCTGCGCTTCCGGCAGCGGATAGGTGCCCTCCTGCTCGATCGGGTTTTGCGTGGCGAGCACGAAGAAGGGATCGACGAGCCGGTGCCGCACGCGGCCGACGCTCACCTGCCGCTCCTGCATCGCCTCCAGGAGCGCGGCCTGCGTCTTGGGGGGCGTGCGGTTGATCTCGTCGGCGAGCACGACGTTGGCGAAGAGGGGGCCTTCGAGGAACCGCAACTGCCGCGTGCCGCTGGCGCGGTCCTCCTCGAGCACGTCGGTGCCGATGATGTCGGCCGGCATCAGGTCGGGCGTGAACTGGATGCGGCTGAAGGAGAGATCGAGGCTCTTGGCGAGCGTGCTGATCAAGAGCGTCTTGGCGAGGCCGGGCACGCCCTCGAGCAGGCAGTGGCCGCGGCTGAAGAGCGAGATCAGGAGTTCCTCCACCACCTCGTGCTGGCCGACGATGACCCGGGAGAGTTGTTCGAGGATGCGATCGTGGGCCTCGTGCAGCCGTTCGACGGCGGAACCAAGGCTGGCGGACGGATTCATGAGGGCTCGCGGCTCCGGGGCTGATGCGGGGGGCTGCCGGCGGTGGCGGTCACCGCTGGTAGATGGGCAGCGTACCGTTTTCCAGCTGCAGGATGGTGAGGTTCGTGGCGGTCGTATAGACCGGGCCGATGTAGCCCTGCCCCCAGAACACGACGTCGCCCTCCGACTGGGCCTCGGAAAGGAGCCTCTTTTCGATCTGCTCGCGGTAGGCCTCCCACTTCCGCCCCCCCTCGCGGTACATCACCTGCGCGTAATAGAAGTGGGCGTAGTGCCAGTGGCCGAAGCCGTTGTTGGCGATGTTCCCCAGGTGCTTCTCGGCGTAGTCGAGCATCCGGGGCACGTGTGTGTCGTCTTCCTCGCCGGCGTTGAACAGGCAGGCGATCGCGGCCGCGGAGATCGCGGGGCGGCCTCCGCCCCCCTTCGAGCTGTACTGCACGCCGCCGTCGGGCATCGTGCACTTGTGGATGTAGGCGATCGCCTTGTCGATGATCTCGCGCGGCACGGGCACGCCGGCGTTGCGGCAGCCGCGCAGCCCCTGCACCTGCGTGATCGTGGTCGAGCCCTCGTCGAAGTTGTTGCCGTCCTTGGCGCTCACATACCCCCAGCCGCCGTCGGGTGTCTGGGCGCGACCGGAAAACTCCACCGCCTTCGTGAGCACGCGCACGAGTTCCTCCCGCCGCCGCTCGTCTTCCTCCTCGCCGAGCACCTGCGAGAGAAACAGCATCGAGAACCCGTGGCCGTAGGTGTAGCGATCGTCGCTCTTGGGATCGCCGATCAGGCCGTTCACCCGCGCCCGGCTCACGAGATAGTCGACGGCCTGGCGGATCGGCTCGGCATACCGTCCCTGCGTGGTCGTGGAGCCCTCGAGGAGCATCGCGGTGCCCGCGAGGGCCGTCATCGCGGTCGGGTAGCGGCCGTCGTTGGCCGACCAACTGCCGCGCCGCGACTGGCGGCGCACGAGCCAGTCGAGCCCCTTGGCAACGGTGGTTTCCACGCGTTCCTCGAGCGGCGCACCGCGGCCCGGGAGCGCCGGGATGGCGGCGAGGCAGCAGATGACGACGGCGGTGAGAACACGCATGCGGGGCTCGCAATCATAACGGGAGCGGGTTCGTGAGCGCCTTCTGAATCC
>CAZDTC010000488.1:0-2129 GCA_964508125.1 uncultured Candidatus Kuenenia sp. | reverse complement strand
GCCCCTTGAGGAGCCGGATCACCTCGACGGGGTTCTCGCCCGAGCGGATGTAGTGGCCAAGATCGGCACAGGCGCCGATGCGGTCGTCGTGGTTCTCGATGGCCCGCAGCACGTCGATCACCTTGTCGTAGCGGTGCTTCGGGCCGTGGTTGTGGATCGCGATCCGGATATCGAACTCCTTCACGAGCTCGTCGAGACTGGCGAACGCCTCTGGCGCGGGATCGGCCGTGAGCGTGCGGATCCCCGCCGCCTTGGCGAACTCGAAAACCTTGCGATTCGCCGTGGCATCGCCGCCGAACCCGTTGACGCCGTGGCCAGTGATGGTCAGCCCGAGCCCGGCGAGTTGCTTGTTCATTGCGGCGATCTGGTCAGGGGTCGAGCCGAGCGGGTACATGCCCGAGTAGAACTCGACGAACCGGAAGCCGAGGTCTCGGGCGTGCCGGAGTGCCACGTCGATTGGGTATCCGCGGAGCGAGTAGAGCTGGATGCCGAGGTTGAGCTCCGGCTCGGCGCCGCGTGAACCACGTGCCTGCGCGGCGGCGGCCAGAAGGCCGGCAGTGCCGGCGAGAAAACCACGGCGGGGGATCGAGAACATGGACATCGTGGATCCTTTCGGGCTGGCAATGCGGTGGGATGTGACACAGGACTATAACGTGGTGATCATCCGCCATGCATCCGTCCTCCACCTCCGCCGATCGGCCGCTGCCCGCCACGATCCGCGGCCTCGGGTGGACGAGTTTTTTGACAGACCTCTCGAGCGAGGCGATCTACCCGCTCCTGCCGGCGTTCGTGATGCGCGAGCTCGGCGGATCGGCGCTCAGCGTGGGGCTACTCGACGGGATCGCGAACTTCGTGGCGGCGATCGTGCGGCTACCCGCGGGGATCGTTTCTGATCGCGTCGGCCGGCGGCCGCTGATCCTCCTCGGGTATGGCCTGTCGGCCGTGATCAGGCCGCTGATGGGCCTCGTGACGACACCCGTCGGAGCGGTCGTCGTGCGGGCCGCCGACCGTTTCGGCAAGGGTGTGCGCACGGCCCCCCGCGACGCGCTCGTGGCCGATCTCGTGCCTGCGGAGAGCCGCGGCCGGGCCTTCGGCCACATCCGCGCTCTCGACCACGCGGGAGCGGCGCTCGGGCCGCTGGTGGCGATGCTGTTTCTGCTCGTGTTTCCGGGGCGCGAGCGGAGCCTGTTTCTTCTCACGCTCGTGCCCGGGCTCGTCACCCTGGCCGTGATCTGGCGGGTCGTGCGCGACCCGGCCCGGGCCGTGCCGGACGGGGCGGCGGCGGAGCGCATCGGCCGGCTCGATCGCAGGCAGTGGCCGCTCCTGGGAAGCGTCGCGGTGTGGTCGCTGGGCGCGTCGAGCGAGCAGTTTCTCCTCATCCGGGCGGCCGACCTCGGGCTCGCCCAGGCATTCATCCCGATCCTCTGGCTGGCGGCGAGCCTCGTGAAGAGCGGAATGGCGACGCGGGCTGGCAGGCTCGTCGATGCGGCGCACCCTCGCGCGGCGCTCGCCACGGGCTGGCTCATGTTTGCACTCGGCTATGTCGGGCTCGCCCTGAGCCCGGGGCTGCCCGCCGCCATCGCGATGATCCTCGTGATCGCGGCGGCCTACGGACTCGCGGAGCCCGCCGAACGGGCCCTCGTTGCCGCCCTGGCCCCGGCCGGTCGACAGGGAGGCGCCTTCGGGTGGTATGCCCTCGTGCAGGGAATGATGGCCCTTCCCGCCGGCCTCCTCGCGGGCTGGCTGTGGCAGCAGGGGCCTGCTGGCCCGGCCTGGGCGTTTGGCGCGACCGCCTGCCTCGCGCTCCTTGCCGCGGGGCTGCTGAGCCTGCTCGTAGGACGGGCTTCAGCCTGTCGGGGATCGTGACAGCCTGAAGCCTTGCCCACTCACTGGCGTTCGGTGCCCGTGTCGAGCACCGCCATGAAGGCCTTCTGCGGGATGTCGACGGAGCCGATGCTCTTCATCCGCTTCTTGCCTTCCTTCTGCTTCGCCCAGAGCTTCTTCTTGCGGGAGATGTCACCGCCGTAGCACTTGGCCGTGACGTTCTTCCGCATCGCCGAGATCGTCTCCCGGGCGATCACCTTGGTGCCGATCGCCGCCTGGAGCGCGATCTCGAACATGTGGCGATC
>CAZDTC010000487.1:0-2130 GCA_964508125.1 uncultured Candidatus Kuenenia sp. | reverse complement strand
TCTCGGCATCGTGCCGAAATTCCCTTGGCCGAGCTCCGTCGGCTGGTGCTTACCCGGCCCTCCGGGCCTAACGCGTAACGTGGGCGAGCGTCTCGCTTGCCAAGAGTTGAGGCCGCATTGGCAACCGGGACGGTTGCCCCACATCACAAAATCGCAAGTGGGTTGCGCCGCTCTTCGAGCGTGCCGCGGGTCACACCCACGCGATTGGCCGCGTTCAACTGCGTCCACACCTCGCGGCCCGTGAGCCGGCCGGCGAGCAGGCTGCGGTAGGCCCGCACCACGCGGCCGACCTCCTCGGCCGGCTCCGCGAGAAACTCGATCCGCATGTGCCGCACGCCGCGGGCCACGAGCATCGGCACCGCTTCCGCCGCGCTCTGCGGCACGGCGTTGTAGAGCGTGTTGCGGCAGCCCACGTCGGCGGTGAGCGGATGCTCCACGCCGATCCGGTCGCGGAGGTGCACGACATGCTCGTCGCACGGCCGGCCGCAGTTCGTCTTGTTCGTGCCGGGGGAGAGCACGGCGCAAAACACGCAGTGCTCCATGTGGAACATCGGCATGTGCTGGTGGATCACGACCTCGAGCCGCCCGGGATCGGTGGCCGCCACGAGCCCGAGGAGCTGCTCGCGGTTCATGTCATACGACGCCGTCACCCGCTCCGCGCCGGCATCGAGGAAGAACTCCGCCGAGAATTCGTTGGTGATGTTGAGCGAGAAGTCTGCCACCACCGGCAGGCCGCGGTCGCGGAAATAGGTGAGCCCCGCGTAGTTTCTCACGAGCAAGCCGTCGGGCTCCTGCTTGGCGAGGAGGGCGAAGACCCCGAGTTCGTCCGGCTTCTGGATCCGGGGCGTGGCAGGAAACAGCGCGCCGCCGGCAGAGCGAGCGATCGCGATCGCCTCGCGATACTGGCGGATGTCGGCGAAGTCGGCGTACAGCGCTCGTTCGCCGAGGTCGAGCAGGGCCCGCACCTGCGCGAGCGAGCGGGCAAGGACCGTAAGCCCGGGTTCGGCAAGCGAGACGCTTGCCCCACGGGGGGCGACCGTCCTGGTTGCCGTGGGGCGACCGTCCCGGTCGCCAAGTGCATCCCGCGAAACAGCCGCGCGAGTCGCCTCCGCGACAAGCGCGTGCCGCATCTTCCCGAGCACGCTCAAGGGCAGCATCGGGCGGCCTTCGATCTCGGCCGTGAGCCCGCGCAGTTCAAATGGCGTGCCGCCCAGGCGGGCAAACTGCTCGCGGAGCACGTCCGCAGTGAGCGGATGCTTCTTCGCTTCAGCGGCCGGCTCCTCGGAGGCGACCGCGCACGTGGCACCGCTCGCGAGCGTGGCCCGCACCAGCAACGGCCGACCCACCGCCGCCGTCACGACAAGATCAATCGGCTGCCGCCGCGTGAGCTCGCCGCCGGCAAACGTCTTCCGCAGCCGAGCCGTGAGCGCCGGGTCGTCGGTCTTCCACACCGTCTGCCCCGGGCCCAGGCGACCCATGTCGAAGGCCTCCCGCGCAAACGCAAGTTCAATACGGCCCGCCGCCACCGGCTCGGTGAGCGACCGGCCCGCCTGGAACACCTCATACACGCGGCCGCCCACGGCCTCGTCGCTCGTCGCGCCGCAGTCGAACGCCACGCCGTCGCCGCGCTTCACGCTCCCCACGAGGTCGATCGCCACGCGGCCGCGTTGCACGGCCGCGATGGTGCCGATCCTCACGCCCCGCTTCGCGCTCGTCGTCGCCGGCACGAGCATCTTGTGGTCGCAGCCCTTGAGCCAGCCCGGTGAGAAGCCTCGCGAGAACGACAGCTCCATCTCCTCGACCTCGCGCGGCGTAAAAACCACGGGCTGCGCCGCCATTGCCGCGTCGATCGCCCGCCGGTAGTGCTGCGTGATGTTCGCCACGTATTCCGGCGTCTTCAGCCGGCCCTCGATCTTCAGCGAGGTAACGCCGGCCGCGATCAGCTCGGGCACGAGCGCGTAGGCCGCGAGGTCCTGCGGCGAGAGCAGGTATTTCTGAAGCCCGAGATCGACGTCCTTCCCGTCGCACACGAGGTCGTAGGGGAGGCGGCAGGCCTGGGCACACTGGCCGCGGTTGGCACTGCGGCCGCCAAGCGACTCGCTCGTGAGGCACTGCCCCGAGTAGGCCACG
>CAZDTC010000486.1:0-2132 GCA_964508125.1 uncultured Candidatus Kuenenia sp. | reverse complement strand
CTGGAGGGCTGAGGCGAACGTCAAGCGAGAGGGCGTGGGCAGTCACGAGCCGGCGCGCAGCCGACAAGCCATGGCGGGCTGAAGCCTGTCCCACGTAAGGCACGGGCGGATGGGCAGGATGGGCTGGCCTTGTTCCGGCGGCCGCGCGGTCGGTACGTTTCCCGCCATGCGTTCCGGACTTCAGAAGCGGCTCCTGCTGACTGCGTTCGTCGCCTGCGTTGGTCCCGGCTGTGGCTGGATTGCGCGCAACGACAATGCGGAGGGCGTGCGGCTCTATCAGCAGGGGAATTACAAGGGGGCCGTCGACCACTTCCAGCAGGCCCTTGCCCGCCAGCCAGGCAGCCCCGACTGCTTCTACAACCTCGGGGCCACCTACCATCAGCAGGCCAAGCTCTTCGGTCGGCCTGCCGACATGCAGACGGCCGAGCAGTATTACCATCTTTGCCTTGCCCGAAACCCGAGCCACGAGGCCTGCCAGCGGGCACTGGCCGTGCTGCTCGTCGAAGAGAATCGGAGCGGCGAGGCGATGGCGTCGCTTCAGGAGTGGGCCAGGCGCGAGCCGGCGAACCCCAATCCGCAGATCGAGCTCGCCCGGCTCTGCCAGGAGCACGGCGATGCGCGGCAGGCTGAAAACCACCTCATCGACGCCTTGGCGGCCGACCCCAACAGCACGCGTGCGCTCGTGGCACTGGGGCAGTTGCGCGAGGCGAACGGCGATCCCTCGCAGGCACTCCAGAACTATTCACGCGCGCTCGCCGTCGACGGGCGGCAGCCGACGGTGGCGGCCAAAGTCGCCACCCTCAATGGATCGGGCCCCACGACGGGAACGGTCGCCCGTTGACCGGTGCGCCGGAGCCTCCTATTCTGCCCATTTGTGCCGGTCGGTGAGGGCCTTGCTTTGCAGGGTTCGTGTCGTCCGGCCAGCCCGTTTCGGCAGCCCTGGAGTTTCCTGTGACGGATCGCAGCCTCGCGTCGGTGAGTGAGCGGGTTTTCAATTTTTCTCCGGGGCCGGCCGTGCTCCCGGTGGAGGTGCTCGAGCGGGCGCGCGACGAGTTGCTCGCGCTCCCCGGGGTGGGCATCTCGATCCTCGAGATCAGCCATCGCAGCCCGGCCTTTGACCGCATCCTCGAGGAGACGCTGGCCGACCTCAAGAGCCTGCTTGGTGTGGGCCCAGACCACGAGGTCGTGTTTCTCCAAGGGGGCGCGAGCCTCCAGTTCGCGATGGTGCCGATGAATCTCCTTCGCGGACAGGCCGGAGCGGCCGACTACGTGCTCACCGGCACGTGGGGCGCGACGGCGATCAAGGAGGCCCGCCGCGAAGGCAAGGTGCACGTGGCCTGGGACGGCACGGCCACCAACTACGATCGTCTGCCGGCACCGGGGGAGATCCGTCTCTCGCCGTCGCCTGCCTACGTGCACATCACGAGCAACGAGACGATCCAGGGAGTGCAGTGGAAGCACGATCCCGACGTGGGTGCCGCGCCTCTCGTGTGCGACTGCTCCAGCGACTTCCTCTCGCGGCCGATCGACGTGGCGAAGTATGGGCTCATCTATGCCTGCGCCCAGAAGAACGCCGGCATCGCAGGGGTCACTGCGGTCATCATCCGCAAGGATCTGCTCGAGCGGTCGCGAGACGAACTGCCGACCATGCTCGACTATCGCACCTTCGTGAAGAATGGTTCCCGCCCGAACACCCCCGCGGTGTTCGCCGTCTACATCCTCGGCCTCGTATGCCGCTGGATTCGCGAATCGATGGGCGGGCTCGATGGCATGTCGCGGCACAACCGGGCAAAGGCGAAACTGCTCTACGACGTGCTCGATGCATCGGCCGGCTTCTATTCGGGCCATGCGCGTCCCGACTGCCGATCTGACATGAACGTCACGTTCCGGCTCCCCGACGAGGTGACGGAGAAGGAGTTCGTGAAGGGGGCCGTCAGCCGCGGGCTCGTCGACCTCAAGGGGCACCGCTCGGTCGGCGGAATCAGGGCCAGCATCTACAATGCAATGCCCATGGAGGGCGTCGAGGCCCTCCGTGACTACATGCTCGAGTTCCAGCAGTCCCGGCGGGCCTGACGCCGCCTGTCTCCAGGCACATCCGGAAAGAACCTCCATGCCCTCGATCATCGTCCTCG
>CAZDTC010000485.1:0-2140 GCA_964508125.1 uncultured Candidatus Kuenenia sp. | reverse complement strand
AACTACCCGCGCGACATGACGCCCGACCTGATCGCGGCCGTCCGCGACATCCCGGGGGTGTGCCACTACCTGCACGTGCCCGCCCAGCACGGCAGCGACGACGTGCTCCTGCGGATGAAGCGCGGCTACACGATCGGCGAATACCGCGACATGCTCGCCCGCGTGCGCGAGGAACTGCCGCATGCGGCCGTGACGAGCGATTTCATCGTCGGCTTCTGCGGCGAGACCGACGCCGAGTTTCAGACCACGCTCGATCTCGTTCACGAGGCCCGCTTCAAAAACAGCTTCATTTTCAAGTACAGTCCGCGGCCGGGCACGAAGGCATTCGAGCGGCTGCCCGACGACGTGCCCGACGACGTGAAGCGGGCCCGCAACCAGGCCCTCCTCGAGGCCCAGGCCGCGGTGAGCCTCGCCGGCAACCGCGCGTTCGTGGGCACGCGGCAGCAGGTGCTCGTGGAAGGGCTCTCGGCCCGCGATGAGAAGAAGGACGTTCAGCCCGGGCCCGACGGCATGGCACAGCTCAGCGGCCGCACGATGTGCGACCGGATCGTGGTGTTCGACGCGCCGCTGCGGCTCGTGGGCCGGCTCGTCGACGTCGACATCACATCGGCCGGCGCCTGGGCGCTTGCGGGCATCGTGGCCGACGGCCTCGCCGACGCGGTGCCGCTCGACCACGTCACCGTGCACCAGATCGCGGCCCCCGCCCGCGCTGCGACGCCAGCCGCCACCCGGGCCGAGGTGTAGCGTGGCTGGCGCCGACGCGATGCCGCGGCTGCTGGACGATCCGCAGGCCGCCGCCGCGTGGGGCCGCACGGCGGGGCTCGAGGATCCGGCGGCCGCGCACCGGGCCTTCACGGCGCTTGCATCGCTCGGCATCCCCTTCGACCTGCTGGCCGCGATCGTCGAGCGGTTGCACGTGCTCCTGCCCGCGGCCGCCGATCCCGACCGCGTGCTGGCCGACGTCGAGCGGTTTTTCACCGCGGTTCGCAGCCCGCTCTCCACCGCGGCGCTCTGCGACCGCGATCCGCAGGCGCTCCAGACCCTCGTGAAGCTCTTCTCGGCGAGCCCCTACCTCGCCGAGATCGTGATCGCCGATCCCGAGTCGTGGGAGCAGGTGCGGCTCGGCCAGGGGCGGCCGGAGAAGCGCGAATCGGTGGCGGCGGCGCTCAAGGCGGAGGTGGCGGCCGTGTCGGATCCTGCCGACGTGATGCGGGCCCTGCGCCGGTTCAAGCGGCGCGAAACGCTCCGGATCGCCTATGGCGACATCGTCGGCGGGCAGCGGCTGGAGACCGTCGCCGCCCAGATCTCGCACGTCGCCGATGCGATCGTGGGGGAGGCGATCCGCTTCGCGGTCGAGCGGCTCGAGCGGCAGCGGGGCGTGCCCCGCGGGCCGACGGGGGAACGCGCCACTCTCGCGGCGATCGCCCTCGGGAAGCTCGGCGGTGCGGAACTCAATTACTCGAGCGACATCGACCTCGTGTTCGTCTACTCGGCCGAGGGGCGGGCGGCGGGCCCGAAGCCCTGCACCAATCAGGAGTTTTTCGAGCGGGCCGTGCAGGAGGTGGTGCGGCTGCTCACGGAATCGACCGAACTCGGCGCTGCGTACCGCGTCGACCTCAGGCTGCGGCCGCACGGCGGGATCGGCCCCGCTGTCCTGGCCCTCGAGCCCACGCTCTCCCACTACGACCAGTTCGGCCGCACCTGGGAGCGGCAGGCATGGGTGAAGGCACGGGCCGTGGGAGGCGACGAGACGCTAGGTAAAGAACTGCTTGCCGAACTCGAGCCGTGGATCTATCGCCGCTGGCTCACCCGGGCCGACATCAGCGGCATCAAGGCTCTCAAGCGCCGGATCGAGCACCGGGCGGAGCGCGAAGGGGCCGACGCCAAGAACCTCAAGACCGGCCACGGCGGAATTCGTGACATCGAGTTCACGATCCAGTTTCTGCAACTCTTGAGCGGCGGCGACGTGCCGCAGGTGCGGACGGGCACCACGCTCGAGGCGATCCGCCAGCTCGCCGCCGCAGGCGCCCTCACCGACCAGGAGCGCGAGATCCTCGAACGCACCTACACGCTCCTGCGCACCGTCGAGCACCGCCTGCAGATCCTCTACGACCGCCAGACGCATCGCCTGCCCGATTCG
>CAZDTC010000484.1:0-2145 GCA_964508125.1 uncultured Candidatus Kuenenia sp. | reverse complement strand
CACCCGGAAGACTTCGTCGAAGGTGGTGATGCCCCGGAGCACCTTCTGGACGCCGTCCTGGAACATCACGTTCATCCCCTGGCTCACGGCCGCGTGGCGGATTTTCGTGGTGGGGGCCCCCTGGAAGGCCAGCTCCCGGATCTTGTTGTTCATCACCATCAGCTCGAAGATGCCGAGGCGGCCCTTGTAGCCCGATTTCTGGCAGTGGGCACAGCCGCGGCCCTTCATGAACGTGGCCCCCTTGAGCATGTCGGGGGTGACGCCGGCCAGCTCGAGCTGCGTGTCGAGCGGCTGGAAGGGCTGCTTGCACTTCGGACAGTTCACGCGCACGAGCCGCTGGGCAAGGACGGCGATCACGCTCGAGGCCACGAGATAGGCCGGCACGCCCATGTCGATCATGCGCGTGATCGCGCCGGGGGCGTCGTTGGTGTGCAGCGTGGAAAACACGAGGTGGCCCGTGAGCGAAGCCTGGATGCCCATCTGGGCCGTTTCCGTGTCGCGCATCTCGCCCACCAGGATCACGTTGGGCGCCTGCCGCAGCATCGACTTGATCACGCGGGCGAAGTCGAGGCCGATCTGGTGCTTGATCTCGCACTGGTTGATGCCGGCGAGGTAATACTCCACGGGATCCTCGGCCGTGATGATCTTCGTGTCGGGGCGGTTGAGCTCGTTCAAGGCGGCGTAGAGCGTGGTCGTCTTGCCGGAGCCGGTGGGGCCCGTGACGAGGATGATGCCGTTGGGCCGGCGGATCAGGTTTTTGAACGCGCGGAAGTCGGCATCAGAGAGGCCGAGCTGGCGGACGCCGACGCGGATGTTGTCTTTGTCGAGGATCCGCATCACCACCGTCTGGCCGTGGTTGGTCGGCATGACGGACACGCGGAGGTCGTAGTCTTTGCCGTCGGCCGTGAGCTTGATGCGGCCGTCCTGGCAGCGGCGGCGCTCGGCGATGTCGAGCTTGGAGAGGATCTTGATGCGGGAGAGGATGGCGCCCAGGAGGCGGCGCGGGGGATTGTCGCGCTCCACGAGGCGGCCGTCGATGCGATAGCGGATGCGGATGCGGTCTTCGAAGGGCTCGATGTGGATGTCGCTCGCCCGCAGCTGCACCGCCTCGGTGATGATCAGGTTGACGAGCTTCACGACCGGGGCGTCGGAGTTGTCTTCCTGCTGGGCGTTGGCCGCCTGCTCGACGGCCGTCGCGGTGAAGTCGATGGCGGTGTCGGTGAATTCCTGGAGCATCGAATCGGCCGATTCGCCGTCGCTCACGCCGTAGTGGCGGTTGATCGCCTCCACGATCTGCTCGCGCGGGGCGAGGGCGAGCTCGATGTCGCGGTTCAAGATGAAGCGCAGCTTTTCCTGCGTGTCGAGGTCGGTGGGGTCGGACGTGGCCACGCGCAGGGCTTCGCCCGACGTGGCCACGGGGAAGATCGTGTTTTCGCGGGCCACGCTCTCGGGGAGCAGGGCCACCACCTCCGGCGCCACCTCGAGGCCGGCGAGGTTCACAAACTTCAGGCGATAGGCCTTCGCGAGGGCCTGCATCACCTTGTCGCCCGGGGCGTAGCCGAGCCGTACGACCTCTTCGTGGACCTTCTTGCCCGACGACTGCGAGATGCGCAGCGCTTCGGTGAGCTGCTCGGCGCTCACGAGCCCTTCGGAAACGAGCATGGTTTGGAAGGCGTCGGGCATGGAATGAGCGGGAGTGTCGCTTGCCGGGGATGTTATCGGCGACCGGGACGGTCGCCCCACGTGGGGCAAGCGTCTCGCTTGCCGTCAGGCGAGGAAGGTGTCGGTGTGTTCGTAGCCGGGGGCACAGGTGCAGAGGAAGACGAGCTCATCGGAGCCCGTGTTTTTGATGGTGTGGACGAGGCCGGGCGGGATCGCGATCGCGTCGCCTGGGCCGACGGGCCGCGACTCGCCGGCGAGCGTCATCAGGGCGGAGCCGGAGAGGATGTAGTAGATCTCCTCGGTGACCTTGTGGTGGTGGGGGGTGGTGGCCTGCCCCGGGGAGAGGCGGGCTTCGGCGAGGCTCTGCTGGCGGATCGATGAATTGCGATGGGCGAGCAGCTCGCGGATCGTGGAGCCATCGACCGTGGTGAAGGGAACCGCCGCCCGCTGATTGATGACGTCCATGGTTCAAGGATAACAGAA
>CAZDTC010000483.1:0-2149 GCA_964508125.1 uncultured Candidatus Kuenenia sp. | reverse complement strand
CGACCAACAATGTTTTCGTTTTCCTGCGCGCGTTCTATCAGGATCCGAAAAATCTGACACCAGCCGTCGCGCTCATCGAACAGTCCAAAATCTATCCTCTCAACGGCCGGGAAACCGCCAGGCCGATGCAGTTTCCCGATGCCTCCGGTGTGCGGGTCAACATGCTGCCGATCAGCGACGGTAGCGCCTTCAATGAGCTCAAGAAACTGGTGGAGAGCGAGGGCACCGCTCTTGCTGACTCCGATTCGCTCGGCATGCTGGCATCGATCGGCATCGCCAAGAGCCGGCCCTTCGAGCCCGACGCCAAGACACGGGCGATCCTCGATCATGCCGCGCGGACGGCCTACAAGATGAGCCGCGTCATCGGCTTCGAGGAAGTGATTGCCGGCCGTCCCCTGCGGATCTATCCCGATCGCCGGTGGATCAACCCCATGGCCGATGCGACCCCCGAGAATGTCGCGGGGCCTTTCGACCTCGGCTGGAGGAGGGTGGCCGGCGGCTACCTCGATCTCGACGCCCGGATCTGGTTTTTCACCAACTACTATTCGGTCAGTCCGGGCATGCTGTCGCAGACGCCCGGCCGGGGTGCCAAATACATGATCGTCTTTGTCGACAGCCAGGGGGAGAATCTGTCGGGAGGCCGCAGTTACCGCCTCCGTCTGCCGCGCGACATCCCAGCCGCCAATTTTTGGTCGGTGACGCTGTACGATGCCGAAAACGGCTCGGGACTCGCCAACGGCCAGCCGCTCCCGTCGCTCGGTTCGCGCGACGCGCCGACGCAGAACGCCGATGGCAGCACGGACCTCTATCTGGGCCCCGAGACGCCCGCAGGCAAGGAGGGCAACTGGCTCGCGACGGTGCCCGGCAAGGGATATTTCGCCGTCCTCAGGCTCTACGGCCCGACCGCAGCCGCCATCGACAAGAGTTGGAAGCCCGGCGATATCGAGAAGGTGCCGTGACCGTGCAACGCCGGTTTTCAGGCAATTTCCCCTGGGAGACGTGCATGACCACGCCGAGAACATTCGCCCCCAGAGCGATTATCATCGCCACCCTCATCGGCTCCTGCCTGACGGTGCCCTCAGCACACGCGCAACTCCTGCCCACCACAGGCAGCGTCGCATCGCGGCTCGGCCCGCTCGAACTGGAGAACGGCTATCCCACCGATGACACCGTCACGAAAATCTTCGACGACATCGATTACCAGAGGGCGTGCCAGGCCTACCTCTGGGCCCTGCCGCTCATGGCGATGCAGCAATGGCAGAGCGAGCACCTCGCCAGGTTCGGCGCCGGAAAGCTCGACTACGTCGACTACCTCACCTTCCAGGACAAGCTCGGCCTCCTCACGGCCAATGCCACGACGCCGTACATCATGGCGTTCCCCAACTTGCAGGAAACCGGTCCGCTGGTGTTCGAGGTTCCCGCCGGCCCCACGGCGGGCGGCTTCACCGATTTCTGGCAGAGGCCCATCACCGATTCGGGCCAAACCGGCCCCGACAAGGGTGCGGGCGGCCGGTATCTGATCCTCGGCCCCGACGACCCGGAGATGAAGCCGGAAGGGTATTACGTCTTCCGTTCGCCCACGGTGAACGTCTGGTCCGCCCACCGTGCGCTCGACCCCGATCCAGCCAAAGCCAAGCAACTCATCGAGGTGTTGAAGATCTATCCCTACAGCCAACGTGAAAACCCACGTCCAACCCGTCACGTCTCGCCGGCTGGTCGCCCATGGAGCGGCGAACAACCGCGTGGCCTCGCCTACTGGGAAGGCCTGTCGAAGATCATCCAGGAAGAACCCGTCCACGAGCGCGACCGGATCATGATGGGGATGCTGCAGCCCTTGGGAATCGAGAAGGGCAAGCTGTTCACCCCGACTGAACGGCAGAAGCGGATCCTCATCGACGCCGCGCAGACGGGGGAGGTGATGGCCCGGGCCATCGCCTACCAAAAGCGGTTCGACAGCGCGAAAGCCTGGCCGGGCAGGAACTGGGAGATATCGCTGTTGCTAGCCGAGACGAATCAGGAAGCTCGGCATCACACGCAGTTGGATGAGCGCACGAGTTGGTTTTACGAAGCTGTCGGTGTCTCCGTGGGCATGATGGGCCGCGCCGTCGGCGTTGGGCAGGTCTACCTCGAGGCCGCGAAGGACAGCCAG
>CAZDTC010000482.1:0-2154 GCA_964508125.1 uncultured Candidatus Kuenenia sp. | reverse complement strand
TGCTGAACCGATCGGCGACGATGCCGGCAAAGGGGCTCGCGAGCGCGTAGGTCCACTTGAACCACGCCAGCATGTGCCCCCACTGCTCCTGGCTCTCGATCCCCGAGACGTCGCCCATGATCGACCGCTGCATCGTGGCCACGAGCTGGCGATCGAGGTAATTGAGCAGCGCCACGGGCACGAGCAGGGCGACGACGAGCCAGGCGGTGCGAATCATGCCGCAGAGTCTACTCGACAAGGCTGCGTTGCTATGCGAAGACTGGCTCGATCACGTGGCCGTGCACGTCGGTCAGCCGGCGCTCGATGCCGTTGTTGTAGAAGGATAGCCGGGTGTGGTCGAGGCCAAGGAGGTGAAGGATCGTCGCGTGCAGGTCGTAGATCGTCGTCACGTTCTCGACCGCCTTGTAGCCAAAGTCGTCGGTTGCGCCGTGGTGGAAGGCTCGCTTCACGCCGGCGCCGGCAAGCCACACCGTGAAGCCCGAGGGATTGTGGTCGCGGCCGTTGGCCCCCTTCTGGAACGTGGGCATCCGGCCAAACTCCGTGACGAAGGCCACGAGCGTGTCAGCAAGAAGGCCGCGGTTTTTGAGGTCGCGCAGCAATCCCGCGACGGGCTGGTCGAGGATCGGGCCGTGGACCGAATACTGTTTGACGATCGACTTGTGACCGTCCCAGTTGCCCACGCCCTCTCCCATCGCGTAGCCGCCGTTGAAAAGCTGCACGAACCGCACGCCCTTCTCGACGAGCCGGCGGGCCAGGATGCAGTTCCTCGCGAACCGGGCCTTGAGTGAATTTTCCACGTCGTCAGCGCCGTAAAGCCACGGGCGAACTCGGGCGGCAACTTCGAGGCGTCGTTGGCCGTGGCGATGAAGAACACGTCGCTCGTGTGGTCATTCAGCCACGTGAGTAGGCTGCCGAACAAGCGTGCCGTGACACCCGAGTCTGTTTGGCCCGATGAACTCGCCCCGGCGAGGGCTTTCTCAACTTCGTCGGCATAGAGCACACATGGGGCCATGGCGTCGGCCAATTTCAGGGCCGCCCGCACGTTGCTCTCCGATTGGCCGACGAGGCTCCCCAGCAGGTTCCCGATGTCGAGGACTACCGTGGGCCGGCCCGTTTCGTTCCCGAGGGCTTTCGCGAACTGGGATTTGCCGCAGCCCGGAGGAGACAGCAGCAGGACGCCTCTGGGACGCCGGTCAGGCTGGGGCTCGCCCTGCCGTCGCATCGCCCTCAGGCAGAACGCCTTCAGGTTGTCGAGGCCGCCGAGTTGGTCGAACTTTTCATCGCCGCGGTGGATCGAGACCAGCCCGCTCTTCTTGAGTTGGCCGGCTTTGATTTCCCAGAGCGTGTCCGGCTGGAGTTTCCCGTGCCGGACAAGGGAGAGGCTGTACGCGTTCTCAGCCTCGCTCCGGGTCAGGCCCTTGGCAGCATCGATTACCCGGCCCAGTTCCTCGCCACTGGGCAGTTCGCCGTCCTGAGTGGCGACCCCGCGGGCGATCTCTGCCAACTGGGGATGGTCAGGCAGTTCGTGATCGACGCATACGAAGAGTTTCTCCAGCTCAACGGGCATCTGGTTGGTTGGAGCGAGTACCACGAGGAACGCTCGGTTGTTCTTCCCGGAGATGGCCTGCCTCGCCACGGCCTGCATGAGTTCCACGCTGCCGAGGAACCGATGCAGGTTCTCGAACAGCAGGACCGTTGTGCTGGAGCCATTGGCGATCTGCGGCATGGCCCGGATCACAGCGAGCGGGTCCTGCGACTCGGTGACCCCCGGCATCGTGATCTGCTCAACGGGAAACTGGACGCCGGCATCGCAGTTCCATGTGCCGATCCGCCAGCCTTCCTGCCGGCACAGGTCGGCGATCTCCCGGACGGCTTTGTGGGGCTCGGCGGTTTGTATCCAGATGCCAGTGAAGCAGGCTGAAACTTCGTTTGCTTGCCGACGAGCCTTGCGATCGGCTGGTGGCGAACCGCTCTGCCCCGCGGATAGTGTACGGCCGTATACTCACGCCGTTCACCTGCCGGTCCGCCCATGGTCGTCGCGGTCACAGGGTTTCCCGCGCGAAGCCGACGCCGCCCACACGGAGGCCCCGCACCGTCCCGCCGTTACGAGCGGCGTCGGCCCGAGAAGACGCCGCTCCATAAGATCGTGTCGGA
>CAZDTC010000481.1:0-2156 GCA_964508125.1 uncultured Candidatus Kuenenia sp. | reverse complement strand
GATCGTGCTCGTGCTCGACGGCGACGACGCCGGCCGCCGCCGGGCCGACGAGATCCTCGACGTGATCTTGGCCGAGCCGATCGACGTGCGGATCGCCCGCCTGCCCTCCGGCGTCGATCCCTGCGAATTCGTGCTCGAGCGCGGCCGGGAGGCGTTCGAGGAGTTGCTCGCCTCGGCCGTTGATCCTCTTGAATACCGGATGGACGAGGCCATCGCGAAGCTGGCCGGCCGCGGCGGTGACGACGCCGCGCTCGCAGCCGTCGAGAGCGTGCTCAAGCCGCTCGCAAGCATCTCCGAACGATCGCCGCTCAGCCCGTCGCAGCGGCAGCTGCGCGAAGACCAGGTGCTCGGTCGCCTCTCGCGCCGCTTCGGGCTCTCGCGGGAGGCGCTCGCGAACCGGCTCCGCGACCTGCGCTCGCAGCGCCCCGTCGCCGTCGAGCCCGCGGCGTCGCTGCCCGCCCCTGCGGCTCTCCGCCGTCTACCCGCCTGGGACCGCGAGGTGCTCGAAGTGCTCGTCGGCGTGCCCGACAGCGTCGGCCTGATCATTCGCGAAGTGCCGGCCGCCGACCTCGAAAGCCCCGAGTGCCGCACCGTGCTCGAGGCCGCCCGCCAGCTCCACGACGCCGGCAAGTCGGTGGCCCTGTCGGGGCTGCTCCTCGCCATCGCCGACCCCACGCTGCAGAGCCTGCTCGTCGCCGTCGACGACTCGACCGCAGCACGCGGCCCCGTCGACCCGGGCGAGCGCCTGCACCACCTCGAGGACGCCCTGCGACGCCGCTCCGCCCAGCGGCAGGCGCAGGCCAGCGCCCGAGCCCTGAAATCCTCCCGGCTGGATCCCGGCTCGGAGGCGGTTTTGTTGGAACGGCTCGTCGCCCAACGGCGGGCCGTCCAGGGCATGTCCGAACCCAAGGATGGGTGAGGGTGCCCGCCTCGTCGCTGCAATCGATCGGCCACGGACTTCGCCAGGGCCGGTCGGGGGGCGGTGCGCGAGTGACGGTACGATGGTGAAGGAGACCATGATGAGCACGACCCCGACGACCCGCACGACGCTGAAGACCGTGAACCCGGCCCCGCAGGCCGCGAACCCCGCGCCGAAGGCGCCGAACGTGGCCCACCACGGCGACCATGAGCTCACCGCCCTCATGGCCACCGGCCTCGCCCAGGGCTACCTCACGTTCGACCAGGTCAACGCGTTTCTTCCCGACGAGGCGGTCGACCCGGAGAAGATCGACGCGCTCCTCGTGGCTCTCGAGGACAAGGGAATCGATCTCGTCGACACGCCCCCCGCGCCGCAGGCGGCCGCGGCCGCTGCCCCGCAGGCGGCGCCCGCCAAGCCCCGGCGTGACGAGGCGATCACCACCGCGCCCTCGAACGCCGCCAACGATCCGATCCGGATGTACCTGGCCCAGATGGCCGAGATCCCGCTGCTCACGCGGCAGGAGGAAATCTCGCTCGCGAAGCGGATCGAGGTGACGCGCAAGCGATTCCGCCGCGCGATCCTCGGCTGCGCCTACTCGCTGCGGGCCACCGTCGACACGCTTCGCCGGGTGCACGAGGGCTCGCTTCCCTTCGATCGCACGATCAAGGTGTCGCTCACCGAGCGGCTCACGAAAGAGCAGATCACGGCCCGGATGCCGCACAACCTCGCCACACTCGATCACCTGATCGGAGAGAGCAAGGCCGACTTCCGCCTCCTCATCAGCCGGCGCACCGTGCCAGCCGATGCTCTCGCCGCCCGCACGCGGTTTCGCCGGAATCGGGCCAAGTCGCTGACGCTCGTCGAGGAGCTCTCGCTTCGCACCCGCCGCGTGCAGCCGCTGATGAAGCTCCTGCGCGGCATGTCGTCGCGGATGGACCGGCTCCAGGCCGACCTGCGGGCGATGCCCGCCGGCGAGGCCTCGCGCGACGACCGGGCCGATCTGCGCAAGGAACTCCGCGACCTGATGCTGACCACGCTCGAGAGCCCCAAGTCGCTCCGCAAGCGGGTGGGGATGCTCGACAAGCTCCAGGAGGAATACGAGGCCGCGAAGCGCAACCTCTCGGCTTCCAACCTCCGGCTCGTCGTGTCGATCGCCAAGAAATACCGCAACCGCGGCCTCTCGTTCCTCGACCTCATCCAGGAGGGCAACACGGGCCTGATGCGGGCGGTCGACAAG
>CAZDTC010000480.1:0-2161 GCA_964508125.1 uncultured Candidatus Kuenenia sp. | reverse complement strand
CCCGACATGTGGCCGTGGCGCGACTGGGTGATCAAGGCGTTCAACGAGAATCTGCCGTGGGATCGGTTTGTGCTCTGGCAGGTGGCGGGCGACCTGTTGCCGAATGCGACCGACGAGCAGGTGCTCGCCACGGCCTTCAATCGGCTGCATCAGCAGGAGTGCGAAGGCGGGTCGGTCGAGGAGGAGTATCGCGTCAACTATGTCAACGATCGCGTGACCACGTTCGGCACGGCGTTCCTTGGCCTGACGTTCGAGTGCTGTCGCTGCCACGACCACAAGTTCGACCCGCTCACGCAGAGGGAATTCTATTCCCTGTTCGCGTTCTTCGACGACATCGACGAGGCGGGACTGTATTCATTCTTCACGCCAGCCGTGCCGACTCCGAAGGCGCGGCTGCTCGACGGCTCCATGGCGGCGAAGCTGGCGACGGCGGAGGCGGCGTGCGGTGAAAAGGCTGCCGAGCTGGCGAACCGCGAGGCGGAGATCCGTAGGGAGCTGGTGGAGTGGATCGCCGGCACCCGGCCGGCGCCCGACCTGCTGACCGGCGAGCCGGCCGGCACGATTCCCGGAGAGATCGCCCGCTTCGGATTCGACGAGCGCACGGACAAGGGCGACTTCGCCGACGCGCTCGGGTCGAAGGCCACGGCCACGTCGCCGGCCGAAAACCTGCTCGTCGAGGGGCGGCTGGGCCGGGCGGTCAGGTTCACCGGCGACCATCCGGTGCAGACCACGGTGGGCGACTTCCGTCGCAGCCGCCCCTTCACCGTCTCGCTCTGGCTGCTGGCCCCGCGGGCCTACGAGCGGGCCGTGGTGTTTCACCGCTCGCGGGCTTGGACGGATGCCGCCAGCCGCGGCTACGAACTGCTCGTCGCCGACGGCCATCTCCGCTGGTCGCTGATCCACTTCTGGCCGGGGGACGCGGCCAGCGTGCAGGCGGCGGAGCCGCTGCCCGTGGACGAATGGGTGCACGTGGCCGTGTCGAGCGACGGCTCCGGGCGCGCAAGCGGACTGAAGATGTTCGTGAACGGCCATCCGGCGGCCACCGAGGTGGTCCGCGACTCGCTCACACGTGAGATCACGGGCGGAGGGGCCGACCACATCCGGATCGGCGAGCGGTTGCGCGACCACGGCTTCCAGGACGGCCTCGTCGACGACTTCCGCGTGTTCGACCGGGCGCTTTCGCCACTGGAGATCCGCGAGACGGCCGCGCCGGGGGCGATCCGCGCCGCGCTCGAGGCGAAGGCATCGGCGGAACTGCTCGGCGACTACCTCGCCGCCGCGTTCGACACGCCCGCCGCCCTCGGCCGCCAGGCGCTCGAAGCAGCGCGGCGGACCCGCGACGACCTCGCCGAACAGCCGGCGGAGATCATGGTGATGCGCGACCTCCCGCAGCCGAAGACGGCCTACGTGCTCGAGCGCGGCGAGTACGACAAGCGCGGCGCCGCAGTGGAGCCGGCCACGCCGGCGGCCTTGCCTCCCTTTCCGGCCGACCAGCCCAGGAACCGGCTCGGCCTCGCCCGCTGGCTGATCGACCCCGATCATCCGCTCCTCGCACGGGTGACGGTGAACCGGCTCTGGCAGTCGCTCTTCGGCCTCGGCCTCGTGCAGAGCCCGGAGGATCTGGGCAGCCAGTCGACGCGGCCGGAGTATCCCGAGGTGCTCGACCTGCTCGCCTGGCAGTTTTCGCACCCCACGGCCGCGGGCGGCCTGGGCTGGGACATGAAGCGGCTCGTGAAGTCGATCATGCTCTCGCACACCTACCGGCAGCGGAGCATCGCCGACTCCAAGACGATGGCCGACGACCCGCTCAACGTGTGGCTCGCCCGCGGGCCGCGGCATCGGCTGCCGGCCGAGATGATCCGCGACGGAGCGCTCGCCGCCTGCGGCCTGCTCGTGGAAAAGGTGGGCGGGCCGCCGGTGAAGACGTACGACATGCCCGAGTCGTTCAAGCCGCAGCCGGCCGACACGGGCGAGGCGCTCCACCGCCGCAGCCTTTACACGTTTTGGCAGCGGACGGGCCCGGGGCCGATGCTCGAGAGCTTCGACGTGCCCAAGCGGGTCGTCTGCGTCGCGAAACGCGACACCACCAACACGCCCCTGCATGCGTTCGTGCTCATGAACGGGCCGCAGTTCGTGGAGGCGGCCCGGGTGCTCGCCGAGC
>CAZDTC010000479.1:0-2163 GCA_964508125.1 uncultured Candidatus Kuenenia sp. | reverse complement strand
CCAACCTCATGCAGGAGCTCTCCAAGATTCGCCGCGTCATCGCCAAGCAGATTCCGGAGGCGCCCCACGAAGTGCTGCTCGTGATCGACGCCACCGCGGGGCAGAACGCGCTCTCCCAGGCGCAGGGTTTCAAGGAGGCCGCCGGTTGCACCGGGATCGTGCTCGCCAAGCTCGACGGCTCGGCCCGCGGCGGGGTGATCGTGCCCGTGGCCGGTCAGTTCGGCCTGCCGGTGAAGTTCGTGGGGCTCGGCGAGGCCGCCTCCGACCTCGAGCCCTTCGACCCGGAGCGGTTCGTGACGGCTCTCCTCGAAGGGGCACTGGCTGCCTGATCCGCAGGGTTTCACACCGCGGCGTTCCGGTCGTGGAAACCTTGCGGCTCCGTGAGTCACGGGCGGTGATCGGCGATTCCGAGAGCCGATAGCGGGCAAGGTGGGGGATCGATTGCCGTCCTGGCGGAACGGGTCGCGCCTCCCTGGTTTGAACTCCGAACGCCATCCCTGCCGCGGGAACCCGACGGCACAACTCACGAGGATTCAAGGAACCATGACTCGCATCAACTTCCGCCTGTCGATGGCGGCGGCACTGGTGGCGGGCACGGCCATTGCGGCCGAGCCGGTCACGCCGTCGCGAATCGACACCAGCATCTACGACCAATACGCCCAGGCCGAGACGGGCAGCGGCCTGCCGCCCGTCCAGGCGGCCGTCCCGCAGGAAGACGCCTACCAGATGCGGGCCCTGCCGCCGCAGGAGGCCGCCGAGGAGGCTTCGGCTGAGGAAGGTCCGGATCGCTATCTCGAGACGGAGTTCCTGAAGAAGCGGGGCATCAACACGTACGGCTGGATCGACGCCGGCATCGGGGCCAACAACTGGGGCAGCCCGTTCAACGGCCCGATCACGTTCAATGATCGCAACTGGCAGGGCCAGATGAACCAGCTCTATCTTGTGAATGAGAAGTTGGTCGACACGTCAGACGGTCTCGACTGGGGTGGTCGCATCGACCTCCTCTACGGCACGGACTGGATCTACAACACGGCCCGAGGCTGGGACGCGACGCTGCTGAATCGGCCGAACGGCTTCGGCGCGTTCGGTGCCCCGAACTGGGCGTCGAGCAAGGACTACGGCCTCGACATCCCGCAGATGTACGCCGAACTTGGCTATGGCAACCACGTCGTCAAGGCAGGCCACTTCTACACGATCATCGGATATGAAGTGGTGCCGGCCATCGGCAACTTCTTTTACACGCATGCCTACACGATGCAGTATGGCGAGCCTTTTACCCACACCGGCATCCTCGATACCTGGACGCCCAACGATCAAATGACCGTGTATGCCGGCATCACGAACGGCTGGGACAATTTCAGTGATCCGATCAACATCGTCGGGATCGCGAATCCTTCGTACCCGGGTGCCAACAGCAATGCAGCCTTCCTGGGCGGCGTGTCGTTCAAGAACAGCGACCAAACCCAGGCGTTCACATCGACAGTGTCGAGCGGTAACGAGCCGGCATCGTTCGTGAATGCACTTCCGGTCGGACCCGCGAACATCGGCAACCGGTCGATCTGGAGCAACGTGTACACGAACGAGCTCAACGACAAGTGGACCTACGTGTTCCAGAACGACAACGGCTGGCAGTTCAACGCCAACACCGGCCTGCAGAATCAAAACCAGATGGCGGGCCTCGCCCAGTGGTACGGCATCAACCAGTACCTCTTCTACAACATCAGCGACACGCTGGTGGCGGGGATGCGGCTCGAGTGGTTCCGCGACAACAACGGGTATCGCGTGGCGGCTCCGATCCGCAACATAGTCTCCAACGGGCCATACTCGAGCGGGTTCCAGGGCAACTTCTGGCAGGCCACGTGGGGTCTGAATTGGAAGCCGACTCGCAACTGGATCATCCGTCCGGAAGTGCGGTACGACTGGTACTCGCCCGACGTCGCCGGCTCGGCCCTGCCATTCGGCCACAGCTTCGGCACCGTCGGCGGACTCGGCAATCAGTACGGCCAGTTGTACGGCGGCTGCGACGCGATCTGGCAGTTTTAGCCTCGCGTCGGCCGAACAGCGATTTGACAAGCGGGGCCCACCGAATCCGGTGGGCCCCGCCTTTTTTTTGGCCCTTCGACATGCGCCCGTCTCCGGGACACGGGGAGCCCGAATCCTCCC
>CAZDTC010000478.1:0-2166 GCA_964508125.1 uncultured Candidatus Kuenenia sp. | reverse complement strand
CACGATGCGGGTTTCCAGCACGTCGCGGGTCGTGCCCGGCTCGGCCGACACGATGCTCCGGGCATGGCCGACAAGCGCATTCACAAGGCTGCTCTTTCCCGCGTTCACCTCCCCCGCCACCACCACCCGCCACGGCCGCGTGAGCCGCAGGCCCACCCGCGCCGCCCGCTGCAGCCGGTCGCGGGCGGCCGCAGCCGCAGCGCCCTTGCCACCCGCCTCCAGTTCCGCGATCCGAGCAAACTCTGCATCGAGTGCCCCGGCAAGTTGTCGGCAGAGGATCCGCGCCCCCTTCGGTCCACCGGCTCGCGCAAGCGCTTCACGGGCCTCCACCTGGATCGCCGATTCTCCCCCGGACACCAGCCAGTCGAGCCACGGCTGCCGCACGGCCCCAACCGCCTCGAGGCTCGCGATCACCGCCGCACTCGCCGCCACCCCGCCGTGGCAGTGCACCTCGAGCCGCTCCGCCGAATGGCGCACCACGACGACCTCCTCCCCCCGCTCGGGATCACCCCAGCGGCCGAACACCACCGCCCCGTCGGGACGCTGATCGAGCGACACGGCGTTGCGTGGGGAGAACAGCCGCTGCACGATCTCGAGAGTACCGCGCCCCGACACGCCCACCACGGCCAGCGCGCCTTTCCCGGGCGGCGTGAGCAGGGCTACCCGAACGGCGGCTGAGTGCATAGAAGTTAGGCCGAGAGGAAGAATCAATGGCCGACTGGATCGAGGAAGGTTCGAAAGCGCCCGACTTCACGCTGCCCACGCACGACGGCACGAAGCTCAAGCTCTCGCGCCTGCGGGGCGCACCCGTCGTGCTCTATTTCTACCCCAAGGACGACACCCCCGGCTGCACCCGCGAGGCCTGCGGCTTCCGCGACTCCAAGGCGAAGTTCGCCAAGCACGGGGCCGTGGTGCTCGGCGTGAGCCCCGACTCCCCGGCGAGCCACGCGAAATTCCGCGAGAAGTACAGGCTCCCGTTCACGCTCCTGGCCGACGAGAAGCATGCGGTGGCCGAGAAATACGGCGCCTGGCGGGAGAAGAACATGTATGGCAAGAAGTCGCTGGGGATCGCCCGCAGCACGTTCGTGATCGATGCGTCCGGGAAGGTCGTCAAGGTGTTCAAGGCCGTGAAGCCCGACGGCCACGACGACCAGGTGCTGGAGGTGTTGAAGGGGTTGTAGCGGTACGTGGGGCGACCGTCCCGGTCGCCTATGCCGCCCCAACTATTGGCAAGCGGGACGCTCGCCCCACGAGGCGTTAGGGCCGGAGGCCCGGGTTTGTACTGGCCGACGGAGTAGGCCAAGGGCAGGTCGGCACGATGCCGAGCCTGCCCGTGAACACAGACGCTCGCCCCACCCGGCGCACGCACGAAAACAGGGCGCATACTTGGGGCGATGCAGCCGCTTCTCGCCAGAATCGCCGCCGTCGCCCTTCTCGGTGCCGGTTTTGCCGTCACGGGCGACCTCCGCCGCCTGGCCGAACGGGCCACGCGGTTCCTCAATGCCACGACGGTGCCGACGGGCGGCGCCGACAAGGCGACGGCCTCGGCCACCGCCGGCCACGCCCCAGCCACATCGGGCGCGCAGGCGACACTCGTGCCCGACCACCACCGCGACGCCCCCCTGGGCCGCCCGGTCGACGCCCCGCGGCTGCCCACGGCGACGCTCGACACCGTCGACCTGCGCTCCCTCGCCCCGGGCGCGAGAGTGATGGTGTGGGTCGGCTCACCCACCGCGACGGTCGCGTTCGACGTCGTCGATCCCGTCTCGGGCGAGGTGCTCGAGCAGTCGGGGTCCCAGCCCGGCGGCGGGCCGCAGGCTGTCTCACGACGGCTGCGGCTGGAGGGCATGTCGACCCTGCCGACGCGGATCGACCGGGGTGGCATGCTGCAGCTCACGCCGCTCGGCGTCGCCTACGGTGGTCGGCCGGCAGGGCCCGCCGAGACGCTCGGGCCAGTGCGCGCGATCGAAGTGAAGTGAAGTGGGGCAAGCGTCCCGCTTGCCAATGCGGCCACAGTTCACGGCAAGCGAGACGCTTGCCCCACGAGGCGCCAGGTCCGGAGGACCGGGTGAACACCAGCGGGCGGATGCCCGCCAAGGGAATTTCGGCAGGATGCCGAGAATTCCCGTGAAGTGGGGCAAGCGTCCCGCTTGCCAATGCGGCCAC